>CALAZX010000025.1 GCA_937926555.1 uncultured Negativicutes bacterium
CGTTCTCCGTGTTGCGGGAGGGGTCCAGGTCAACCAGGAAGGAGGAGTTGCCGCCCTTCAGGTCTTTCAGGTCCAGCACCTGGTAGTCATCCCCGTTGCCGGGGCCCTGTGCGGAGGACAGGTTCACCAGGGATCCGTCCGCGGTGAGGCTGCTCAAAGTGGAGGTGCTGCCCACATTCCAGACAGCGTCTTTCAGTTTCAGGTCGGCGGCGCCTTCTCCGTCCATGCCGAAGCCGTCATAGGCGCTGCCGTTGATGAAGGCGTTGTCCACGGTCACATTGGCCTTGCCGCCGTCGATAGCCACAATATTGCCGTTCAGCTCGGAGTCATGGGTGTCCAGCTTCAGGTTCAGCACGCCGCCGTCCTTGGCCGTGACGTCACCTTTGATGGTGACTTTGTTGCCGCCGTCCAGGTTGATATTGGCCACGGCGTTCTCACCCTGGGAAATCACTGCGCCGTCCCCTTCATCCTGGAGGCTGTTGCTGTCATCGGCCAGGGTGGATCTCAGGTTCACCGGGCCGCCTTTCACCGTGATCTCGGCGGAGGCGCCGGGCTTGTCACCCAGGATGGTGGACACGGTCAGCGCCCGGTTGGTGGCGGAGATGTCGGCGCCCTTGTTCATGAGGACCTTCACGTCGGCGCCATCGTTGCTGCCGGCCTCCACGCCACGGACCTTGGCCGGGGCCTTGCCCTCGGCGGTCACCGTGACGGTATTGTTCAGGGTGAAGGTGTTGTGGGAGCCGCCGAACGCAGTGGCAATCAGGCCGCTGGCCTCATTGGGCCCCTTCGCCCGCACGCTGACGGGACCGTTGAAGGTGTTCTCCGCCGTGGAGCCGTTCCGGGTCATCACCAGGACGCCTGTCTGCTCGCTGACGGGACCTGCGTTCACGTCCGCACCCTCAGGCAGGCTGTCGGAGGACACGCTGATGTTCACCGGTCCGTCCAGCTTCATGGTATAGCGGGTGGGGTCGGCCACCGGCACTTTCTGCCCCTCCACAGTCCGGGTCATGGGGACACCCACAATGGCCTCGATG
The DNA here is from genome assembly GCA_937926555.1 of uncultured Negativicutes bacterium. Classification (GTDB taxonomy): domain Bacteria; phylum Bacillota; class Negativicutes; order Acidaminococcales; family Acidaminococcaceae; genus Succiniclasticum. The sequence goes on from CALAZX010000025.1 coordinate 1,035, forward strand.
CCGTAGGTCATGTGGGAATCGCTCTTGGCGGTGATGTTCACGGCTCCTGCCACGGACACTTCCGTGACAGCCTTGTTATTGGTGTAGACGTCGATGCCCCGAGCGGCGTTCTTCTTCGTCGTCACATTGGCGGTGAAGTTCTTGCTGAAGATGGCCTTGCCGGTGCCCTCATCCTCGATATCCATGAACAGGCCGGTGACCTTGCTCGGATTCCGCCTTGGCGTTCACGGTGAAGTCGCCCTTCTGGTCCAGGACCACACTGTTGTTCTCGGTGCCGAACATGAGGATGCCGGAACCGTCGCTCTTCATGTGATCCGCTTTCGCCGGCTCGTAGGCGTTCACCAGGTTGACATCGGTCTTGCCGTTCACCACCAGGGTCTGGTCCGTATGGACAGTCCCCTCGCCCCGAAGTCCCCGGTTCATCAGGGTGATGCCGGAAGCCGCCGCCAGAAATTCCGCCGGACGCTTGGAGCTGAGCACCTGCAGGTCCAGGTCCGCATCGATGGTGTTGGCGAAAGACTCCGGTGTGATCGGGTCCCCGCCGTATGCGTTGGGATTGTTGGTGTTCTCCGCGTAGATCGCGGTATATGTCTCCGCATTGGCGGAAGCGCCCGGCTCCACCTTGATGGTCAGGGGCGCGCCGTTCTGCGTGGTGATGGTCTTGTTGGTGGCGGTCAGGTTCAGGGCGCCGTTGGCGTGTTCCGGATCCTCCCCGTTGAACACGATGGTGGGCTTGTCCCCGTCAAAAACCACCGGGTCGTTCTGATTGTCCATCAGCCAGACAGGCGCCTGGACTTCAGCCGCGCCGGCCACACCATACAGGCTGGACGCCAGCACCATGGATAAGATCAATGCCGCTTTCTTCTTGCCAATCACAATACATTCCTCCTTGAATATACCTCTTGCTCTTACTGCTTCTGCCGACTTCCGCGGCGTGGCGGATCCGCCACGCCGCTATTTTTATTTCATACTCTTCAAGTCGCTATTGTTAATCTTATCATATATCCGATTATCTGAAAAGTATGAAGCATGGCGGGAATGTGATTTTTCAAGGCACAAAAAAAACGGCGGCCCGCAATGAGCCGCCGCCATGTACGCTGCCGGACTGCGGAAAGAATCAGCGTCTTCCCGCCGGCCGGCCTCTTTTTTTTCGTTGATTGTCATCAGTCAATCGTTTAGCGGATTTCTCCCGCCGTCCGCTATTCGATCTTCACGCCATGGATTTCCTCAGCCAGCCGTTTCAGCGCGGAAACGGTCCGCACACCGGGGGTGATCTCGCTGAGTTTCACCCGGATGAAGTGGTTCTGCTTCACCGCATTGATGTTCTTCAGCTGGGGGTTGGCCTTGATCTTGGCGATTTTCCCCTGGAAGTCGTCATCGTTACGGATGCTGTTGCCGTAGTCGGCGATGATGAAGTAGTCCGGGTTCTGTTCCACCACGGTCTCCCAGGAGCCTTTGGCCCAGGTCTTGTCCACGCCCAGTCCACTCATGACGTTCTGCGCGCCGATGAGTTTCAGGATGTTGGTGGTATAGCCCTCGAAAGCGGTGAAGGGCTGTCCGTCCTCGGAGTCATAGATGAAGACCCGTTTCACGGGAAGCCCCTTGATCTTGCTCTGGACCTGTTTCAGCATGGCCCGCTGGTCAGCCACCCATTTCTCCGCCCTGTCGTTGACGTTGAAGATGCGGCCCAGTTCCAGCATGTCCTGGAAGTTGGTCTCCAGATCGGCCTTGGTGGACAGCATGGATTCCGGCAGCCAGATGGCAACATGGTTGGCCACCAGCTTGTCGGCCTCGATGGCCCGTTTGGAGAAAGAGTCCGGCCAGCCGGTGGTGAAGTCCGGTTTCGCCGTCATGAACACCTCATAGGACGGCCACTTGTCGGCCAGGACAGGCACCTTGCCGTAAGCCTCCTGCAGGGGCGGATAGATCTCCTCCTCCTTGAATGCCGTGCCCACCATGTTCTTCTCCAGCCCTAAGGCCAGCAGCATCTCCGTGGTGGCCTGGGACATGGATACGGCCCGTGTGGGGGCCTTGTCGATCTTGAAGTCGACGTCATGGCCCTCGAAATTCTCCTTCCAGGAGATGGGGTAACCCTTAGTGGTAGCCGCCTCCTTCTTCGGGGCGTCGGAGCCGCAGCCCGTCAGGAGCATGGCCCCCAGCAGACCGCCGGCAATCAGGATTTTCGCAGTTCTGTTCAGCATGGAATACATGGAATCCTCCTCTCGGATTGAAAAATAATAAGATATATCAGCAATGCGGTTGAGGCGCATTTCACAAACTTGTTTTTCCGCTTTCCCAGTGTACGCAGCAGATTCGAGGCGGATCCAGTAGCGGAGACAGGCGGAATCAACGTACTCCACCGGTTCATCCTATTCAACAGCGGATGTTGGTGGAATCAATAGTAGAGATAGTAGGTACCGTCCTCCACCAGGGAGCGGAACTCCACTTCGAAGACCTCCGACAGCCGCTGAGGCGTCAGCACCTCCTCCGGGGCGCCCTTCGCCAGGACCCGGCCCCGCTCCAGCATGACGATCTCGTCGCAATACCGCGCGGCCAGGGCGATGTCGTGGAGCACCACGATGACGGTCCCCTTGAACCGCCGCAGGTCCTCCATGAGCCTGATTTTGTACTTGATGTCCAGGTGGTTGGTGGGCTCGTCCAGCAGCAGCACCTCCGGATCCTGGGCCAGGGCCCGGGCGATATAGACCCGCTGCCGCTCGCCCCCGGACAGATGGCTCATCTGCTTGCCGCCCAGGTGGGTGATGCCGGTCTGCTCCATGATCCGGGCCACCAGGGACAGGTCCTCGTCGCTGTAGCCCCGGAACCGGTCCTTGAAGGGGTACCGGCCCATGAGCACCATGTCGCGGACCAGGAAGCTGTCGCCCATGCCCCCGTGCCGCTGCGACATCATGGCCACTTTCCGGGCCAGGTCATAGATGTGTATGTCGGCGATATCCTTGCCCTGCAGGAACACTGCGTCTTTGCTGGGGTAGATCTTCGCCAGATGGTTCATCAGGGTGGATTTGCCGCAGCCGTTGGGCCCGATGATGCCCGTTATTCTGTTTTCCGTGAAGTCCACAGAGATGTTGTGCAGTATCTGCTGCCCCTCCACGCTGTATGACAGGTTTCTCACGTTGTACATAGTCTCACGCCTCGTAGTGTTTTACCAGAATCCAGATGAAAAGCGGCGCGCCCAGGAGCGACGTCAGGACGCCGATGGGCACCTCCTCCGGCGCGTACATGCTCCGGGAGAGCACATCCGCCCAGATCATGACGATGGCGCCGATGACGCCGGTGAAGAGGATGGTGTCCTCGTGCCGGGGTCCCACCGCCATCCGGGCCAGATGGGGGGTGATCAGGCCGATGAAGCCCACCACGCCGATCTTGCCCACCACCACAGCGATGGAGACGGAGGCCAGCATGACGATCATCAGCTGGAACCGTTTCACCGTCAGGCCCATCTGCCGGGCCTCGTTCTCTCCTAAAAGGAGGATGTCCAGGTCATGCCGCACCAGCCAGGTGACAATCAGGGTGATGAGGATCACCGCGGTGGCGAAAGGCAGGTCCCGCCACTGGAGGCCGGAGAAGCTGCCCAGCAGCCAGAACATGGCGCTGCGGACCTGGGCCTCGTGCTTGGCGCTGTAGATGATCATCATGGTGATGGCGGAGAACAGCGCGCTCATGCCCATGCCGATGAGGACCAGCTTGATAGGGCTGCTGCTCCGGCCCACCGCCCCGATCACCAGGAGGATGGCCAGCATGGCGCCGCCGAATGCGAAGACAGGCACATTGTAGGCCCCCAGGAATCCCAGTCCCCCCATGATGATGGCGAAAACCGCGCCGGTACTGGCCCCGGAGGACACACCCAGGATATAGGGGTCCGCCAGGGAGTTCCGGGTCACCGTCTGCATCAGAAGGCCGGTGAGGGAGATCCCCGCCCCCGCCACGGCGGCGAACAGGATACGGGGAAGCCGGATGTCCCACAGGATGGTGTCCTTGATGTCAAAAAGCCCTTCCGGGTGCACCAGATGGCGGCTCTGCGCCAGCACCACCCCAAGAGGGATGAACGTGGAGCCGAACTGCAGCGCCAGCACACCGCTGGCCAGAAGGGCCAGGATGAACAGTATGAGTTTCAGTCGGGTGGAGATGGTGATTCGCATGGGCACTCTTCCTTTTCAGATGGTGGGCAGGATATATGCATGCCGGATGGATTCCGCCGGCAAGCTGTCAGAGGACGCGCCCCGGATTATCCGTCTGCCGGCATCGTCCGCATATTATCCGTATGTTAATCGAATAGCTTACTTATAAATATTTATTTTATTATATTTCATTTCATGCCAACTTGTCCAGTATGGAATAGAGCCTGATGTACTGGATGAAGTTGTACCCAAGAATACCGGGGCGGTATTGCCGATTTTATGACAAAGAGCCTACATCTCCAATTCCATGATGCCCAATTGAACGTATCCATTACCGCCCGTGAATCTCCAAATAAATCATCTTACAGTAAAAAAGCCCCGAAAAATCCGGGACTTTTTTACATTATTTTTTCAAGAGCTTTTCGTACCAAAGTGTTATCTAAACCTAAATTACTTAGTCTCATCACATACAACAAATGCTCTAACATTAGAACATCATGCATATTTTTTTCTTCCTTGTCCGAAAACATGTTTCCATGTACATAATCATTTCTTATACGATTTAAACGGGACGCAACTTCATCTGCATTCTCACAGAAATCTTTTCCATAATACTCTTCAAAAACGGATTCTAAAATATCTCTATGTAGATTCAATACATATTTTATGCAATTGCCAAAACTGATGCCACCTTTTTCAACCATTTTCTTCAAGCTCTTTGCTTGTTTCTTCTCCTTCCCCGTATGACTTTTGATGGTTTCATCAATTTTTTCGAGCACCTCTTTTTTATCTTTACAAACGCTGACGACCTTATATCAGCTTCTCTATGAAGGTTATGAAATTCTCTTTCAAAATATCATGTGAAATCATTCTATCATTTTCATTCCCAACCAATTTTTCATTAGCTTCTACAGCTGGATAATAAACTCCATATTCAAAGAGATTTTCATTATGGCACTTATATATTTTTATTTCATTGATTTTAACAGTCTTGCAACGAGATAAATAAGAAAAACATTTTACAAGAGTTTCATAGATATTGGTAACATCAGAAATGTTTATTCCATTTAAAAACGAGAACCCCATAATACTATAGCCGTTTAGAATATCTCTTGTCCCAAAAAAACGCCTAGCTCCTGCTTTAACTGATATCTCCATTTTTTGTCCATTAAACATTCCCGTTCCACATTTTTGAATCTCACTAGTTCGAACGCCTATTTTCGTTTGATAATCATCATCCTCTTCTACCGAAAGAGTTTTATAAATAACAGCTGGATTGTAATAACTATTAACAGTGTCCCCAAAAATTTCAATCCGATAGATCTTTTCTTGACCTTCAACCGAACTCTCATTTTTACTTTTTTTAAATTGAAAAAAAGCTTTTACTGGAAAAGATATAAACCCGTTTATATTAGAATAGTTACCCGAAACCCAAAACATAATTTCATTTTCCGAAAATGTACTACCTTTTATCCAGAATTCTCCACTATGCTTTCGTTTCTTTTTATTATGCACAAAAAAATATAATACTTCCTCCTTATATTTTATTTGATACTTCGATGTCGAAGGAAACATTTCTAAAACCCCATTTTCATATAAAAACGGAAATTCTTCTCCATCATAATCTATGTAACCTTTGAAACGCTTATCTTTTGTTCCTCCTACATAACTATTTGAAATAATGAATTCCGCCATTTTATTCCTCCATTTTTATTTTATCACCATTTTAATCATCTTAATATTCTAAATTTATCTTTTTCAGAAAATAGAGTGTTGACTTCACATTCCATCATCGTTTATAATAAAAAAGTCGTTAAAATGTAAACTTAGTTACAGATTCAAGAAAAGAATGTGAAAAGGAGCGGATACACTTCGTTATGAAAGACAATTACCTAACTGCTGTTTTCTGGATATCCTTATGCCTGGTGGCCCTTGTGGTGCTGCCCGGAACCATCATACCGGAATCCTTTCAGGACATTACCCGGAACGTACGCGTGCTGATCGGCACCGACCTGGGGTGGTACTACCTCCTCCTGGTGACCTTCATCGTGCTGTTCTGTTTATTTCTCATAGTGAGCCCTGTGGGGCAGATCAAGCTGGGTGACCCGGACTCGGAGCCGGAGCACTCCAACATCTCCTGGCTGGCCATGCTTTTCTCCGCCGGCATGGGCATCGGCCTGGTTTTCTGGGGTGCGGCGGAGCCCCTCTCCCACTTCGCCATCGCCACGCCGGCGGCGGATCCGGGCACCGTGGTGGCCCTGGAGGACTCCCTGAAGTACACCTTCTTCCACTGGGGAATCCACGCCTGGGCTGTCTACGCCATCGTGGCCCTGGCGCTAGCCTACTTCAAGTTCCGCAAGAAGGAGAAGTCCCTGCTGTCCGTGACCCTGAAGCCTCTCTTCGGTGAGCGTACCGACGGTCCCCTGGGGAAAGTGGTGGATAGCGTGACCATCTTCGCCACCGTCATCGGTGTGGCCACCACCCTGGGCTTCGGCGCGGCGCAGATCAACGGCGGCCTGAACTACCTGTTCGGCATCCCCAGCAACATCTGGGTACAGCTGGTGATCATCACCATCACCACCGTGCTGTTCATCCTGTCGGCCCTGTCCGGCATTGGCAAATGGGTGAAGCTCCTTTCCAACATCAACGTAATCCTGGCGGTGGGGCTGCTGGCCATGGCCATCGCGGTAGGCCCCAGTGTCACCATCCTCAACGAGTTCGTGGACACCATCGGCCACTACCTCCAGGATTTCTTCCGCATGAGTTTCCGCACGGCCGCCAATGACGAGGGGCAGCGGGCCTGGATCCAGGGCTGGACCATCTTCTACTGGGCCTGGTGGATCTCCTGGTCCCCCTTCGTGGGCGTCTTCATCGCCCGCATCTCCAAAGGCCGCACCATCAGGGAGTTCCTGGTGAACGTACTGCTGGTGCCCACGGTGTTCAGCTTCATCTGGTTCGCCGCTTTCGGCACCCTAGCCAACTCCGCCCAGATCATGGACGGCACCCTGGCAGGTCTGGCCACGGAGGAGGTCCTCTTCGGCACCTTCAGCTACTATCCCCTGGGCGCGCTGCTCTCGGGCATCGCCATCGTGCTGGTGTTCTCCTTCTTCATCACCTCGGCGGACTCCGCCACCTTCGTTTTGGGCATGCTGTCCGAGGACGGCAGCCTCTATCCCCATAACCGGACCAAGGTGATCTGGGGCGTGCTGGTGTCCCTCATCGCCGTGGTGCTGCTGGCTTCCGGCGGCCTTGACGCCCTGCAGAACATCCTTATCATCGTGGCCCTGCCCTTCTCCTTCATCATCCTCCTGATGATGCTCTCGCTCTATATCGAGCTGAACCACGAGAAGAAGGAGATGGGTCTGTCCATCAAGCCGGAGAACTATCCGGAGAAGGATGAGCCCTTCAAGTCCTACGAGGACGGCGGCATCATCTGACATCAGAATAGAATCATACAGACATGAAAACCCCCTCCCTGCCGGTCATCCGGTAAGGAGGGGGTTCTCTGTTTCCGGAACTCTGTTTTCGTTCCGGGATTGCGGTTCTTTTTTCGGTTACTCCTTCAGCGCTGCCGCTATCCGGGTGCACTACCACTACCCGGATACCTTATTCCATGCCCTTTACAAAGCTTCACCGTATTTTTCCAGCAGCTCTTTCATCGCATCGATATCCAGCTTAACGATAAATCTTTCAGCATCAAGCATATCGGAAGTATCGACATCCGCTAAGAAATCATCATAAGGTATCATCCCCATCAGGTCTTCTGATGCCCGATCAAAAAAACCTACAGCCCACTTTGATACAACGAGTTGTTCCGTATCCACCAAAAAGTTTTTTTCAAGGGGGAATGATGATCTGACTCCGTCAGACAGTATATAAAGGGCTAAAATCCCATCATTTCTTTCCAAAAACATCGGCACCGCAAAATACAGGTCCTGTGCCTGGACCCGATGAAGATACTCCCCGAATTCATCCCAGCTTTCAACCATCTGCCTGGCCTCTTGCCGGTCAATGGAAACAACCTGCGTGGCTCCATGAATCAACAGCTGCCTCTGATTTTCATCTTCTAACGCGTCTTCCAGAACGCGCAGGGCCTTCTGATGAATTTGCTTTATTTCATCCTTCAGCTCGCCTGAAAGTCCACATGCAACCGCCTTTTCGTCAAAAATCATTTCTTTTGCGCCGGTCAGCTCCATTGCCCTTTGCAGCAGGTTGAATAAAAGCTCCACATCCGAATTTGTCGAAGGGACTGAAGACGAGAATACCAGTTTTCCCTCTTCCACATCAACTTCCACCCCACGGCCGATCCGCTCTGCATCAAAAATGACTGTGGGTGAGCCGATAACTCCTTCATGCAGACGATATGCGTCCTCATACACCCCGTAACCCATATTGCTCGAAAGCAATCTCTTGATATCAAATTCCTGATTTACGGAACCTAATTCAATTTCAAAACACAAAGCCATATGAATTGCTCCTTCCTGTCCAGACATACAGGCCTGGTCATCTAAAAAACCTTTTTCCCAATCCGGTAAATCATGTCCCCATCATGCCATATTTCAAATTGAGCTGATACAGGCTTCTTCTTTTTCCATAGCCAGCCGGTGAAAATTTCAAAGCATCCCCAATAGCCTTCCGTTATTATCTCAAATTCACGATTTTCAGCCACTTCCATAAAGTCCCTTATTGTCATGCGTTTACCGGAAAATTTTCCTTCAGAAAGGATTTCATCAAAAATCAATACCCAACCATCTTCAGGGTCACAGTTTGTAAAAATAATATCCGCCTCATAACCATGTTCCTCACCATTCTCATCATACCGGAAAACATAGTCCAGGTTGAAAATCAGATTGTTGTCTTTAAATGCGACCTTTTTTATTCTGCTGTCATGAAGACTATAACCAAAGCTGTTCTCTCTATTTCTTATTATTTCCATGCTCACTTGTCCGGTCCCCCACAAAAATATATTCAATAACTACATCACAAAGGAGCCCATATAATTTCAATCCGTATAAATTATTCTATTCAATCACTATGAATTCCTTCTGTCAGTGTGTTTATATTTTCACTTCTGTATTCCGCTGTCTGCAGCGATCAGTTTTTCCATTGTTTTTTTATCCGCATGGTCAAATGGGGTTTTGAATCCTCATAGATTCAAAACCCCATTTCTGATAAACAGTCCTATATTTACATTATTTTGCTATAAAAGAAGCTACTTGAGCAGTCAGAGAATCCAGTCGAGCTTTTAAATCTGCATTTTCGGATTTCAGGTTCATAACATCAGACTGTAAATTCGCAATAGTCGACTTCTGCTTAACAATAGTATCCTGCATAGCTTTCACATCAGGAACTTCTGCAGAATGGCGTCCGGCAATGCCGGATCCTATACGGAAAGTAACGCCTAAATTATACATCTGTTCACGACTGGTTGCCCCCACAGAACCGTATACAAAGGTTTTAGCATTTGGAGTATAACCATAACCAAGAGCTAACGCTCTGGAACCATGAAAAACACCAAGACCGGCCATAATCTGACCTTTTTCATGCCCATCATAGTACATTGGTTTTAAGCCGGACATAGCGGCACTTAAAGCGCCGACTTCATCAAGGCGATTGTCGACAGCATTCACCTGGTTGACAGCAGATTCGATTCTCCGGTTCGTTTCAAATAACTGACTACCGTTTACTGCATCAGTAGAATTCGCAGCGATTTTACCGGGAGCCACATTCGTTAATGTACGTTCACTACCTTTAGATCCGAAAGAAACGCTATTGGCGCGGTCAGCGATGGAATCGGGACCAATGGCTATGGCATTTTCAGCGCTTGCTATAGAATTGCCACCGATAGCCATCGCCTTTTCTCCGGTTGCCATGCCAGACACTAAACCGGCATCATCAAAGCTTTTCTTTAAAGTGTTGACCATATCAGCTGACTTTTTAGCCTCTGAATCTGCTACTTTGGCAATTTTTTCTGCACTAGCCGCTTTTTCAAGAGCTTGATCGGTTTTTCCATCAACCGCATTGATATTCTCTTTATTAGCCGCTATTTTTATAGCTGCTTGCTTTAACTGCGCTACGTTAACAGCATCCGTGTCCTGATCACCCGCCGCTACATTGGTTATCTGGCGTGTAACGCCCTTTTCCGCATTACCAATGGATACCTGACCGGATGTCGGTTTCCACACACCGACAATACTGTTGTTTCTCATAATATTAGCCGTGCGTTCTGCAGTCTTTGACTCAATCTCTCCTTCTTTTATCTTTATATCATTGCTGATGCGGGTCTTATCTTCTGCATTGGCAGCAGTCTTCAAATCAGCTTTCAAGGTTTCTACTTGTGTAGTCAAGCTATTGATCTCAACAGTCAGATTTTTACGGGCTGCAGCCAGTTCTTGAAGTTCTGTGTTTTTATCAGCACCGATTAAAGTACTTAAGCCCGGAGATTTCTCCCCCTCTGCAGTAAGCGCATATCCTATAGTTGTCTCCTTATCAGCAGCACTCGATAATACACCTATAGCTACTGCACCTGGTTCAGTGACCGAAGTGCCATATCCCAAAGCTGAACCATTAGTTGCACTTACAACAGAATTCCCACCAACAGCGACAGCAGCCATTGTTGAATCATTTGAAATAGTTATTAACAACCTCAAGCTATTAAAAGAACTTGGATTTAGAATTCATCTAGATGACTTTGGAACAGGGTATAGTTCGTTAAAATATGTTAAAGACTTGCCACTTGA
>CALAZX010000026.1 GCA_937926555.1 uncultured Negativicutes bacterium
GGTTCCTCACCATATGGTAGACGAAGCCGTTCCCGGCGATGCGGAACACATAGACGGCGGGACACAGCCGCTCTCCGCCTCCGGAGCTGGAAGCCTCGCTCTCACCCAGGGGACCGCTGCGGTACAGCGCCGCGGGCAGCTCCACCTTCTCCCATACCGCCTCGTAAATCGTCTTCACCGGGGACACCGGCGCGCTGCCGGCGCTCTGGAAACCGCTGAAATCGTGGGTGCCAATCAAAGCGCCCGCAGCCTCGTTCATGGCTTCCAGGTCCAGAGGCTTCTCCAGCTGCCAGCAGTATTCACGGTGGAAGGGGTCCGGGACGGGACAGAACTGGACACGGTACTCGTACCGCTTCCAGCAGGCGCTCTTCCGTGCGTGGAAGGAGGCGTCCACCTCCTGCAGATCCAGCACCCGGATGTTCTGCGGGAGAGCCCGGTTCAGAGCCCGGAACAGATTCTCTCGGGGAATCCGCCCCTCCGTGGAGAAGGACACCACCTGGCATCTGGCGTGGACCCCCGCATCCGTCCGGCCGCTGCCGGCGATATGGACCGGTTCCGCACACAGTGCCGCCAGCTTCTCCTCCACCACGTTCTGCACCGCCAGGTCCCGCTTCTGCCGCTGGAACCCGGCGTAACCGCTGCCGTCATAGGACAGCGTCATTTTGAACGTGCGCATCCCGTCCCCTCCTTTCTCTCCGCTCCGGCTTCCGCGATGCAGCATACGCCCCGCTGCAGGCTTCGCCGGATTTCTTTCATGCCTTTTCCCCATTCCAACATGCCGGAAAAAAGGGACGGGCATTCTCTTCTATAATGAACAGATTTATTTTACCATACCCGGCGCAATAAAAAAAGCAGGCTCCGGAGAGCCTGCTCAGATCTCATATTCTTGTCAGACTGATGATTGCCGTTGAATCCCGCATCGTCGGTCTCATGTTGCCGCCGGAACGCACATCGGGTTCCGGCTTCACCGCTCCACCAGTCCTCCTATCTCCGGCCTCTCCTGCAGCTATTGTCAGAAGGGCAGTGTCAGGGAAGGATTCCAGCGGAGGAACAGCTCCAGTCCCAGCACCAGGAAGGCGAAGACGAAAGCGCCGCCGTCCCTCATGCCGTAAGCCAGCTGATGCATCCGGGTCCGTCCCTCGCCGCCGCGGTAGCAGCGTGCCTCCATGGCGATGGCCAGGTCATCGGCCCGGCGGAAGGCGCTGATGAACAGCGGAATCAGGATCGGCAGCATGTTCTTGGCCTTCTGCAGGATGTTGCCGCTGGCGAAGTCCGCGCCACGGGCTGTCTGCGCCTTCACGATACGGTCCGTCTCCTCCAGCAGTGTGGGGATGAACCGCAGGGCGATGGTCATCATCATGGCCAGCTCATGGGCCGGCACCCCGATCTTGCGGAAGGGGCGCAGCAGCGACTCGATGCCGTCCGTCAGCACGATGGGCGACGTGGTGAAGGTCAGTATAGACGAGAACATCAGCAGCAGAATCAGCCGCATGGACATCTTCACGCCCATCTGCAGGCCCTCCTCGGTGATGCTGATGAATTTGTACGACCAGATCACCTTCTCACCCTGGCCCAGGAACAGATGCAGTCCCAGTGTCAGGATGATGATCAGCGCCAGGGGCTTGATGGACCGGAACACCAGCAGATAGGGCAGCCGTGCCAGGGCGATCACCAGCAGCACCAGGATGCTGAGAGAGACGTAGCCCAGAGCCGTCTTCGCCAGGAAGATGGCCACGATCAGAAGCAGGGTCACCAGTATCTTTGTCCGAGGGTCCAGCCGGTGCACCAGGCTGTCGCCGGGATAGTACTGTCCCAGTGTGATATTTCCCAGCATGGTCACCACCCCTTCCTTTTCCTGATCTCCTGCAGCAGGACGGCGCTGTCCGTGATGTCGTTGGGCAGCCTCATCCCCTTGCTCCGCAGGAGGTCGGCCAGCTTGAACACCTGCGGCACGTCCATGCCCACTTCCAGCAGTCTGGCCTTGTCCTCACGGAAAATCCGTTCCGGCTTGCCGTCCAGGATCACCTCACCGTTGGAGATCACCAGCAGGCGGGTGGCGAACTTCGCCGCCTCCTCCATGCTGTGGGTCACCATGATGATGCCGATTTTCCGTTTCTTATACAGTTCCTCAATCTCCCGGAACACGGCGTTCCGGGCTCCCGGGTCAAGCCCCGCGGAGGGCTCGTCCAGGATCAGGTAGTCCGGATTCATGGCCACCACGCCGGCGATGGCCACACGGCGCATCTGGCCGCCGGACAGTCCGAAGGGGGACCGGTTCACATAGGTGTCGAAATCCAGCCCTACAAACTTCAGGGCGTCTCGGACCCGCTGCTGCACTTCCTCCTCGGAAAGTCCCAGGTTGCGGGGACCGAAGGCCACGTCCTCGAAGACGGTCTCGGCGAACAGCTGGTGCTCCGGATACTGGAACACCATCCCCACTTTGTTGCGGGCCTCCTTGGCCTCTTTCTTCTTGCCGGCCATGTCCGTCCCGTCAATGGTGGCCACGCCCTTGGTGGGATGGAGCAGCCCGTTCAGGTGCTGCACCAGGGTGGACTTGCCGCTGCCGGTATGGCCGATCAGGGCCACGAACTCGCCCTTGCGGATCTCCAGGTTCACGTTCTTCAGGGCCTGGTGCTCATAAGGGGTGCCCGGCATATAGGTATATGATACGTTCTCCAGTTTTAATGACATAACGCTTCCGCCAGCTCCTCATCCGTAATAATATCTTCGGGGATATCCCCGCCGGCCTGCCGCAGCTGGAAGGCGAACTCCGCTGCCAGCGGCGCCTCCAGTCCCAGCTTCTCCAGCCGGTCCACCTTGGAGAAGACTTTCCGGGGCGTACCCTGGAAGGCCACCTTGCCGTGGTCCATGACCACAACGCGGTCCGCCTCCATGGCCTCCACCATGTAGTGGGTGATATAGACCACCGTGATGCCCCGTTCCCGGTTGAGCATCTTCATGGTCTCCATGATCTCCTTGCGTCCCCGGGGATCCAGCATGGCGGTGGGTTCGTCCAGCACAATGACACGGGAACCCAGCGCAAGGGTGCCTGCGATGGCGATACGCTGCTTCTGGCCGCCAGAAAGCAGGTGGGGCGCATGATGTGTATAGTGGGTCATCCCCACGGTCTCCAGCGCCTTTCTGACGCGTCTGCGGATCTCTTCCGGCTCCACGCCGATATTCTCCGGACCGAAAGCCACGTCCTCCTCCACAATGGCGGCGACAATCTGGTTGTCCGGATTCTGGAACACCATCCCCACGGTCTGCCGGATATCCCAGAGGTTGTCCTCCTCCAGGGTGTCCTTGCCGTCCACCAGGCAGTTGCCTCCGTCAGGAAGCAGCAGCGCGTTCAGATGGCGGGCCAGGGTGGACTTGCCGCTGCCGTTGGCGCCGATGATGGCCACGAACTCGCCCTCGGCGATATCCAGTGTCACGCTGTCCAGGGCTTTCACCTGACGGTCCTCCGTATCCGTATAGGTATGGGTCAGGTTCTTTATCTCGATGATCGGTTTTTTCTGAGAGTTTTCCATACTTCCTCCTGTGCGGCTCCTGTTTCACCGCATAAATCAACAAATACATTATATAATCACCGCCGGTAATCGTCAACCTATTTAAAATTTAAAGTTAACGGTTTTTCCGGACGGTTCCTGTATCCGGCATCCACCGGCAGAAAAAGAGAAGAACGGCGGCCTCCGCCCTTCTCTTCCCCTGCCCGTTCCCGGACATATAAAAAAATAGCAGAGACTGATGTCTCTGCTATGGAAAGTCACTATAAGATTACAGTAACTCGATGATTGCCATTTCAGCAGCATCACCGCGACGAGGGCCAACCCGGTAAATACGAGTAAAGCCACCCTGTCTCTCTTTGTATTTCGGAGCCAGTTCATCGAACAGCTTTCTGGTAGCGTCTTCGTCTACCAGGATAGCCAGAACCTGACGACGAGCGTTCAGGTCGCCAACCTTAGCCAAGGTGATCAGCTTAGCAATGTTTTTTGCAGCTTCTTTAGCCTTGGTGATGGTGGTTTCGATTTTATTGTTGTTGATCAGAGCGATCAGCTGGCTGCGGAACAGGGCTTTGCGGTTGCTGGAAGTACGGCCTAATTTTCTGTATGCCATTTACTCCGTCCCCCTTATTATTCTTCCTCGTCCTTGCGTAAGGACAGTTCTAAATCGATTAACTTCTTCTTGATTTCATCCAGGGATTTGGTTCCCAGATTACGTACCTTCTTCAGATCTTCTTCCGACTTATTGATGAGATCTTCAACCGTATTGATTCCGGCGCGCCGCAGGCAGTTGTTGCTGCGTACGGACAAATCCAGATCCTCAATGGACATCTTCAGTTTGGGATCCTGTTCAGGTACTTCTTTCTCGGCCGCCACTTCCTCGCCGGTAGCGATACCGGTATCCGGCAGGTCGATGGTGGTTCCGTTCTGGAATAACTTCAGGTAGTTAATCAGAATGCCGGAAGCTACGCTGATAGCGTCATCAGGTTTGATGCTGCCGTCAGTCCATACTTCCAGTGTCAGTTTGTCATAGTTGGTAACGTTCCCCACACGGGTATCGGTGACACCGAATTTAACCCGGGTGATCGGAGAATAAATGGAATCAACAGGGATCAGGCCGATACCCAGATCGTCCCGTTTATTCTTGTCGCTGGGAATATAGCCCGTGCCCTTGTCGACAAAGATCTCCATCTTGAGGCTGGCGTCTTTGTCCAGGGTTGCGATGTGCAGGTCCGGATTGAGGATCTCAACATCACTGTCAGGCTCGATATCAGCTGCCGTAACTTCACGCTCACCGCTTACTTCGATGCGCAGAATTTTCGGCTCGTCATCCTGGCTGTGCAGTTTCAGGCACAATCCTTTTACGTTCAGGATGATGTCAGCCACATCTTCCCGTACGCCGGGAATCGTGGTGAACTCATGCAGCACGCCGTCGATTTTCACGCCGGTCACGGCTGCGCCTTCCAGAGAAGAAAGCAGGACACGACGCAGGCTGTTGCCCAGCGTGATGCCATACCCTCTTTCCAGAGGCTCCCAAACAAACTTACCATAGCATTTATCCTCAGAAATCTGAGAAGTAACCAATTTCGGATCTACAATTTCAATCATGCGGAAAGCCTCCTTCTCTCGCGTATTACCACAATACGCCAAATGGTTGGTGGCACAAGATGCTCACTATTACTTGGAGTACAGTTCGACGATAGACTGTTCAACAACAGGAACATCAATTTCCTCACGAGTCGGGAACCGGTCAATCTTAGCGCTCATTTCGTCAGCGTTCAGAACGATCCATGCAGGAGTGGTCGCACCCTGCAGTTTTTCGACCATGCCTTTGAAGTAAGGTTTGCTGCGGCGGTTTTCTGCAACTGCCACTACGTCGTCAACCTTCACTAAAGCGGAAGGAATGTCAACGCGTTTACCGTTTACGGCGATATGGCCGTGGGTAACCAGCTGACGAGCCTGGCGACGGGTGGAAGCCAGACCCATACGGAATACTACGTTATCCAGTCTTCTCTCCAGAAGGATCAGGAGGTTCTCGCCAGCGATGCCGGGCATCTTCTTGGCTTTATCGTAGTACAGGCGGAACTGTTTCTCCAGTACGCCGTAAATGAATTTTGCTTTCTGTTTTTCTTTCAACTGAATGCCGTACTCGCTGATTTTACGGTTGGAGCGGCGGGGCTGACGGTTGGACTCTTTGGACAGACCAACTACGGCCGGCTCGATACCCAGCGCGCGGCATCTTTTCAGAGCAGGAACTCTATCAATTGCCATCTACTTCTACACCTCCTGTGATTAAACTCTTCTACGTTTCGGCGGACGGCAGCCGTTATGAGGAATCGGAGTAACATCTTTAATAGAATTTACTTCGAGACCGGTGGACTGAAGTGCGCGGATAGCGGCTTCACGACCAGCGCCGGGGCCTTTAACAAATACTTCTACGGTCTTCATACCGCAATCGATAGCGGTCTTGGCTGCGGTTTCAGCGGCCATCTGTGCAGCAAACGGAGTGCTCTTACGGCTGCCACGGAATCCCAGGCCACCGGCAGAGGACCAGCTTACTACGTTTCCGTTCAGATCGGAAATAGTAACCAGAGTATTGTTGAAAGTAGATTTGATATGAGCAACGCCGGCTACGACGTTCTTATTACTTTTTCTTTTAGTGCGAACTGCTTTTTTTACTGCCACTCGTGTTTCCCTCCTCTACGAATTACTTTTTGCCCTGGGTCTTTTTCGGACCTTTACGGGTGCGGGCATTGTTCTTGGTGTTCTGGCCGCGAACGGGCAGACCGGAACGATGTCTTCTGCCACGGTAGCTACCAATTTCAACCAGACGTTTAATATTGAGGGATTCCTCACGACGGAGGTCACCTTCTACCTTATAGTCATTATCCAGGACCTCACGGATTTTGGCAACTTCTTCCTCAGTCAGGTCGCGAACACGAGTATCAGGGTTGATACCGGTCTTAGCCAGAATCTCGCGAGATAAAGTAAGACCAATACCGAAAATGTAAGGCAGAGCGTATTCAACACGCTTGTCTCTCGGTAAATCGACACCAGCAATACGTGCCATTAAAGTGCACCTCCTTCTTAACCTTGTCTCTGTTTATGTTTGGGGTTTTCGCAAATGACCATTACGCGGCCTTTGCGTTTGATGATTTTACATTTATCGCAAATGCGTTTTACAGACGGTCTGACTTTCATGTTTAAACCTCCTCAGTGTCTGTTCCGGTTATTTGAACCGGTATGTGATTCTTCCACGGTTGAGATCATAGGGAGTCAACTCCACGGTTACTCTGTCGCCGGGCAGGATCTTGATGAAGTTCATGCGGATCTTGCCGGAGATATGTGCCAGAATAACATGATCATTCTGCAGTTTTACCTTGAACATTGCGTTAGGCAGGGCTTCAAGGATAGTGCCTTCAACCTCAATTACATCGTTTTTTGACACGATCATTTACCTCCCTGTTCTCTTTTTTCAAGGCTGGCTTTCACGTCGGCGTACACCTTGTTGATAGCCTGAGTGCCATCGATCTCCAGATAAACGCCCTGCTTCTTGTAGAAGTCGATCAGGGGTTCGGTCTGGGCATGATAGGCTTTTAAACGGTTCTTGACGGTCTCTTCTTTATCGTCATCACGCTGATAAAGATCCCCGCCGCATTTATCACAGACACCTTCCACCTTGGTGGGGTTGAAAGATACATGATAGGTAGCACCGCATGCTTTGCAGATGCGGCGGCCGGTCACACGGCCAACCAGCTCGCTGTCCGGCACTTCGATGTTCACGACGCCGGTGAGCTTGATGCCCAGATCTTTCAGAATTCCATCCAGGGCGACAGCCTGTTCAGTGGTTCTGGGGAAACCGTCCAGGATGAAGCCGTCGGCACATTCGGGTTTGGACAGGCCTTCCCGTACAATGCCAATGGTTACAGCGTCGGGAACCAACCCGCCGGCATCCATGTATTTCTTGGCTTCTTTGCCAAGTTCCGTACCCTGTTTCACAGCAGCGCGAAACATATCCCCCGTAGAGATATGGGGGATCTTGTATTCTTCTACAAGCCTTTCAGCCTGAGTGCCTTTACCGGCACCAGGAGGTCCCATTAACAGAATATACATTCGTAATTCCTCCTACTCACTTCATGAAGCCCTGGTAATGACGCATCAGTGCCAGAGACTCGATCTGTTTCATTGTATCCAGCGCAACACCAACTACGATCAGTAAGGAGGTGCCGCCGATGTAGATACCTTCAATACCGGTGATCCATACAACGATGTTCGGCATCATGGCGATCAGGGCCAGGAAAATGGCGCCGGACAGCGTGATGCGGGTCATGATTGTATCCAGATAATCGGTAGTGGGCTTGCCGGGACGCAGACCGGGGATGAATCCGCCCATCTTCTTGATATTGTCACTCATGTCCTTGATATTCAGCGTAACTGCGGTGTAGAAGAACGTGAAGAACAGAATCAGAAGAACGTATAACACGGTCTGTAACGGCGTGCCCCATGCGAACCACCCAGCCACGGTCTGGACCCAGCCGATATGAACGAACTGGGCGATGGTTGCAGGAAACATCAGAAGTGAAGAAGCGAAGATGATGGGGATAACGCCTGCCTGGTTTACCTTCAAAGGAATGTAGCTGCTATGGCCGCCGTACATCTTCCGGCCAACCATACGCTTCGCATATTGAACGGGCACCTTGCGGATACCCTGGGAAATAGCGATTACAAACACGATCATTGCCAATGCGATGACCAGGAATAACAGCACGTTCAGCAGGCTGACCGTACCGGCGTTCAGATAATTGAACATGGTGGCGATGCCATCAGGGAGTCTGGATACGATACCTGCGAAGATGATGAGGGAAATACCGTTGCCGATACCACGCTGGGTGATCTCCTCACCCACCCACATCAGGAACACAGTGCCCGCGGTCAGGGTCACCACAATCATCAGTACGGAGAAGATCCCCGGATTGTTGATGGCGGCGCGAAGACCGAAAGCCATGCCCAGAGCCTGGATGACTGCCAGACCAACAGTGCAGTACCGGGTAACCTTATTGGTTTTCTGGAAGCCTTCCTGGCCCTCTTTGGACCAGCGGTCCAGGGTCGGGATGACAACCTTCAGTAACTGCAGGATGATTGATGCGTTGATATAGGGAGTGATGCTCATGGCGAAGATGGAGAATTTGCTCAGCGCGCCGCCGGAGAATAAGTCCAGCAGGCCGAACAGGTTGCCGTTATGGAACAGCTCCTCGATCATCGTGGCGTTGACGCCGGGAACCGGAATATGGGTACCCAGGCGGAACACAGCGAACATCACCAGTGTGAAGACAATCTTTTGTCTCAGTTCGGAGACCCGAAAAATATTAGCTAATGCGGCTAACATTATCAGATCACCTCTACTTTTCCGCCGGCAGCAGTGATTTTCTCCTCAGCAGATTTGCTGAAGCCGTTAGCCTGTACAGTCAGTTTCTTGGTCAATTCGCCATTGCCCAGGATTCTGATGCCGTCGCGGATGTTTTTAACCAGACCGCATTCAATCAGCATTACAGGCTCAACTACGGTACCGTCTTCAAAGCAGTTGAGTGTGCCTACGTTGATTTCAACGTATTCCTTTCCAAATTTATTGTAGAAACCGCGTTTCGGCAGACGCAGGTATAAAGGTCTCTGACCACCCTCAAAACCCGGGCGCTTAACACCGCCGCTACGGGATTTCTGGCCTTTGTGGCCTTTACCGGAGGTTTTACCTAAACCGGAGCCAATACCGCGGCCAACGCGAACATGAACTCTTTTGGAACCCGGTGCGGGACTTAATTCATGTAATTCCATTGTGGTGCACCTCCTTATATTAAGCTTCCACTTCTTCTACTTTCACGAGATGTTCCACTTTGTGGATCATGCCGCGAATAGTAGCATTATCTTCTTGAACTGCGAAAGTTCCGATTTTGCCTAAACCCAGAGCTCTTACGGTTGCGCGCTGATCTTTCGGATAACCGATCAAGCTGCGGGTCAGCGTGATTTTCAGTTTTTTCATCATGCTTCCTCCTTAGCTTAGTCCAAAAGTTCTTCTACGGTCTTGCCGCGCAGTGCTGCAACAGACTCGGCGCTCTTCATGGAGGCCAGACCTTCCAGAGTAGCTCTTACTACGTTGTTGGGGTTGTTGCTGCCCTGACATTTGGTCAGGATATCTTTGATGCCAGCCAGTTCCAGTACCGCACGAACGGGGCCGCCGGCGATAACGCCGGTACCTTCGGATGCGGGTTTCAGGAATACGCGGCCTGCACCGAACACACCGATTACCTCATGAGGAATCGTAGTACCTACCATAGTAACGGTGATCAAATGTTTCTTAGCGTCATCAATACCTTTGCGGATAGCTTCCGGCACTTCGGCAGCTTTGCCCAGGCCCATGCCAACATGGCCCTTTCCGTCGCCAACTACAACCAATGCAGCGAAGGTGAAGCGACGGCCGCCTTTAACAACTTTCGCAACGCGGTTGATAAATACGACTCTCTCCTGAAAGCCGTCATCAGGTTTTTCGCGTCTATCACGTTTATCAAAATTAGCCAAAATCCTTCCTCCTTCCGATTAAAATTGCAGTCCAGCTTCGCGAGCTGCTTCTGCCAGAGCGGCAACGCGACCATGGTACAGGTAGCCGCCGCGATCGAAGATAACCTGCTTGATTCCTTTGGCGATAGCTTTCTCAGCGATTGCTTTGCCAACGGCCTTGGCGGCTTCGATGTTGCCACCATAGTTTTCTTTCAAGCCTTTTTCAACAGTGCTGGCTGCTACCAGGGTCTCGCCGGTCTCGTCGTTGATCACCTGAGCGTAGATGTGGCTCAGAGAACGGTATACGTTGAGACGCGGTTTCTCGGCAGTACCAACAATATATTTGCGAGAACGAATATGACGTTTCTGACGTTTCTCGTTTTTGTTAGCTCTGTTAAACAAGAGTTCCACTCCCTTCCATTATTACTTCTTAGCTTTAGCGCCAGCTTTACCGACTTTGCGGCGAACATGCTCGCCAACATAGCGGATGCCTTTGCCTTTGTACGGTTCGGGCGGACGCAGGTTGCGGATTTCAGCTGCAACGGCACCAACTACTTCTTTATCTGCACCGCTTACAACGATTTTGTTCGGAGCGGGAACTTCAAAAGTGATACCTGCAGGGGGCTCTTTCACTACGGGGTGAGAGAAGCCCAGGGTGAAGTTAATGTTTTGACCTTGTTTAGCAGCACGGTAGCCTACGCCCTGGATCTCCAGGCTTTTGCTGAAGCCTTCGGTTACACCGACAACCATGTTGTTGATCAGGCTGCGGCTCAGGCCGTGCAGAGAGCGGTTCATTTTTTCGTCGTTAGGACGTTCTACGGTGATTACGCCGTTGTCCAGGGTAACTTTCATCTCTTCGCGGATCTGACGGCTCAGTTCGCCTTTAGGTCCTTTGACAGTTACCAGATTGTTTTCAACCGTAACCGTTACACCAGCGGGTACGGTAATAGGTTTTTTACCAATTCTTGACACTTAAGGGTACCTCCTTTTTTAAAGTATTACCAAACGTATGCCAGAACTTCTCCGCCCAGACCGGCTTTGCGAGCAGCCTTGTCGGTCATCAGGCCCTGAGAAGTAGAAATGATTGCGATACCCAGGCCGCCGAGAACTTTCGGCAGCTGATCTTTGTGGGAGTAAACCCGCAGACCAGGTTTGGAAATACGTTTGAGGCCGGAAATTACCTTTTCACGGTTAGCACCGTACTTCAGGGTGATTTTGATAACATTCTGTTTGTTATCAGCAATTACTTCAAAATCTTTGATGAAACCTTCGTCCTTTAAAATCGCAGCAATTGCCTCTTTGATTTTAGAGCCGGGGATTTCAACTTTATCGTGATTAACCGAGTTTGCGTTACGGATACGGGTAAGCATATCGGCGATCGGATCAGTCATTACCATTATACAATGGCCTCCTTTCTATAAAGAGCTTTTACCAGCTAGCTTTGGTTACACCGGGAATATCGCCTTTATATGCATATTCGCGGAAGCAGATACGGCACATACCGAACTTACGCATGTAAGCGTGGGGGCGGCCGCAGATTTTGCAGCGATTGTAACGGCGAACTTCAAATTTCGGTTCGTTATTCCATTTTTCAACAAGAGCTTTCTTAGCCAAAATTCTTCCTCCTTACTTATGCTGCGAACGGCATTCCGAGAAGTCTCAAGAGTTCTCTTGCTTCTTCGTCAGTCTTGGCAGTGGTCACGATGATGATATCCATGCCCTGATTTCTGTCAACTTTGTCGTATTCGATTTCCGGGAAAATCAGCTGCTCTTTCAGACCCAGGGCATAGTTGCCACGGCCGTCGAAAGAAGCAGGGTTCACACCGCGGAAGTCACGTACGCGGGGCAGTGCAACGTTCATCAGCTTGTCAAGGAAATAGTACATGCGCTCGCCACGCAGGGTAACTTTGGCGCCGATCGGCATGCCTGCACGCAGTTTGAATGCTGCGATGGATTTCTTAGCTTTGGTGATAACGGGTTTCTGGCCGGAGATTTCGGTCAGTTCAGCAACAGCGCTATCCAGAGCTTTGCTGTTCTCTACAGCGCTGCCGACGCCCATGTTGATGATGATCTTCTCAACTTTGGGGATTTCCATTACATTTTTATAGTTGAATTTGTCCATCAGGCCTTTTACAGCTTCAGACAAATATTTTTCTTGTAATCTGGTCTTAGCCATTTAAAATGTTTCCTCCTTTCCCGGAAATTATTTATCGATTACTTCGCCGCATTTGTTGCAGACTCTCTTGGATTTGCCATCCTCGATCTTGTGTGCGATGCGGGTCGGTTTTTTGCAGTTCGGGCAAACCAGCATTACTTTGCTGGATGCGATTGCAGCAGGTTTGCTAATGATGCCGCCCTGGGGGTTAGCCTGGGACGGTTTGCTATGGCGTTTCACAACGTTTACGCCTTCAACGATTACTTTGCCGTTTTTAGGCTGAGCAGCAAGAATTTTGCCCTCTTTGCCTTTGTCCTTGCCGGACAATACAACGACAGTATCGCCTTTTTTAACATGCAGCTTTACAGCAGTGGTCATGTTCAAGAACACCTCCTAATGTGCTTTATCAGATTTCTTACAGCACTTCCGGTGCCAGAGAAATGATTTTCATAAAGTCTTTTTCACGCAGCTCACGAGCTACAGGCCCAAAGATACGGGTGCCACGGGGGCTCTTGTCGTCTTTGATCACTACTGCGGCGTTCTCATCGAAACGGATGTAAGAACCGTCTTTACGGTGAATACCTTTGGTAGTACGAACAACAACTGCCTTTACAACGTCGCCTTTCTTTACAACTCCACCGGGTGTTGCATCTTTAACAGAGCACACGATGATGTCGCCGATGTTGGCGTATCTCCGGAAAGAGCCGCCCAGAACTCGGATGCACATAACTTTCTTAGCGCCGGAGTTGTCTCCTACGTTAAGAATAGATTGCTGTTGGATCATGGTTTACCTCCCTTGCCAGATTCAATCACCTGACAGTATTACAATTCAATTATTTTGCACGCTCTAAGATTTCAACTACGCGCCAGCATTTATCTTTGGATAACGGACGGGTCTGCACAACTTTAACGAGATCGCCGATGTGTGCTTCGTTGTTTTCATCATGAGCCTTGAATTTAATCGTGTTTTTGATGCTCTTCTGGTAGAGGGGATGCTGTACTAAGCGCTCGATCGCTACAACAACGGTCTTCTGCATCTTGTCGCTTACAACTCTACCGACACGGCTAACACGTACGTTTCTTTCTACGGTCACGACTGTTTCCTCCTTAATTAAGCTTCAAAACCAGGTTACGCGTTGATTTCGTTCTGGCGCTGTACGGTTTTGATTCTGGCAATAGACTTTTTAACTTCGCGGATCTTCATGGGATTCTCGCACTGTCCGGTTGCCATCTGAAAACGTAAGTTGAACAGTTCTTCTTTCAATTCTGCTAACTTTTTATCTAAATCTGCTGCAGACAGATCTCTGATTTCATTAATTTTCATCAAGCTTCACCACCCTTTGCTTTTGCGGCGGCTTCAGCCTCCATCTGAGCTCTGGAAACGAACTTTGTCTTGATGGGGAGCTTATGGCCGGCAAGACGCATTGCTTCTTTGGCATCAGACTCTGAGACGCCGTTCATTTCGAATAATACACGACCGGGTTTAACTACCGCTACCCAGTACTCCGGAGAACCTTTACCACTACCCATACGAGTTTCTGCAGGTTTAGCGGTGATGGGTTTATCCGGGAAAATCTGAATCCATACCTGACCACCACGTTTGATGTAACGGGTCATCGCGATACGGGCAGCCTCAATCTGGCGGTTGGTGATCCAGGCGGGCTCCAGGGCTACCAGGCCGAAATCGCCATGGGCCAGAGTGTTGCCGCGCATTGCACGGCCTTTCATACGGCCTCTATGCTGTTTACGATGTTTAACTCTGCTCGGTAATAACATTGTGCTTATGCCTCCTTTGCCGGTGCAGATTTGGCTTCTTTGCCAGCAGGCAGAACTTCGCCTTTGTAGATCCACACCTTAACGCCGATACGACCATAGGTGGTATGAGCTTCAGCAGTACCATAGTCGATGTCTGCGCGCAACGTATGCAGAGGAATGGAACCCTCACGATAGCTTTCGTTACGTGCGATTTCAGCGCCGCCCAGACGACCGCCCAGACGTACTTTGATGCCTTTTGCGCCTAAACGCATAGTACGGCCAACGCTCTGCTTCATAGCACGGCGGAAGGCGATACGGCGTTCCAGCTGGCCGGCGATGTTCTCAGCAACCAGGGTTGCGTCCATGTCCGGCTGTTTAACCTCAACGATGTTGATGTCAAAATTGGTTTCAGTGAGTTTTTTCAGGTCGTTTTTCAGCAGTTCGATGTTGCTGCCCTGACGACCGATCACCATACCGGGTTTAGCAGTGTAAATGGAGATGCGGCCTCTGTTGGTAGCACGCTCGATTTCCACTTTGGAAATACCGGCCAAGAATAATTTCTCTTTGATGAACTCACGGATTTTAATATCTTCCAGTAAGAATTTTTCATAGTCTTTATCAGCGTACCAGTTGGATTCCCAACCTTTGATAACACCAACGCGAAGACCATGCGGATTAACTTTCTGACCCACTATCTTTTCCCTCCTTATCCGGGATGTTACTTCTCAGATACACATACGGTTACGTGGCTGGAATGTTTCAAGATCTTGAATGCCTGTCCACGGGACCGAGGATGAATTCTCTTCAGAGTAGGACCCTGATCCACAAAGCAGGTGGATACGTACAGGTTCTCTACGTTCATATCATTGTTATGTTCAGCATTTGCTACTGCACTGCGCAGTACCTTCTCCACAACTTCGGAGCCGACTTTCGGAGTGAACTTCAGAATTGCGAAAGCTTCGGCCACGTTCTTGCCACGGATCAGGTTCATCACGATGCGCAGTTTACGGGGAGCAATGCGAATATATTTAGCAGTTGCTTTTACTTCCATTACTTATTCCTCACTTTCCTGCCGAAGTCGTGTCAGCGGCTTTTTCGCGATGGCCTTTGAACAGACGGGTGGGTGCGAACTCACCTAATTTGTGGCCTACCATATCTTCGGTAATGAATACCGGAACATGTTTACGTCCGTCATGAACCGCAATAGTGTGGCCGACGAAGGACGGTAAAATCACAGAAGCGCGAGACCAGGTTTTTACAACCTTTTTCTCGTTAGCGGCGTTCAGTGCGTCGATTTTCTTTAACAGGCTTTCATGGACGAAAGGTCCTTTTCTAACAGATCTGGACACTGATAAGCCTCCTTTCTCTCAACTAAAATTATTTCGTTCTGCGGCTTAAGATCAAGCGGGTAGAAGCTTTTTTAGCTCTACGGGTGCGAACACCGAATGCACATTTACCCCAAGGAGTAACAGGATGTTTACGGCCAACGGGGCTGTGACCTTCACCACCGCCATGCGGATGGTCGTTCGGGTTCATTACTACGCCGCGGTTAGCGGGACGGATGCCCAGCCAGCGAGAGCGGCCAGCTTTACCAATGGTGATGTTCTCGAAATCGATGTTGCCAACCTGACCGATGGTTGCACGGCAGTTGATGTGTACTTTGCGGATCTCGCCGGAAGGCAGACGCAGCAGAGCGTAGTCGCCCTCTTTAGCCATCAGCTGTGCCACAGCACCAGCGCTGCGGACCATCTGGCCACCTTTGCCGATCTTCATCTCTACGTTATGTACGTTGGTACCAACGGGGATGTTGACCAGAGGCAGGCAGTTGCCGGTTTTGATGTCGGCATCAGCACCGCTCACGATCTTGTCGCCAACTTTCAGGCCCAAGGGAGCGATGATGTAACGTTTCTCGCCGTCAGCGTAGTTTACCAGCGCGATGCGAGCGTTACGGTTCGGATCGTATTCGATAGTTGCAACAGTTGCGGGAATGCCGTCTTTATTGCGTTTGAAGTCAATAACACGGTACATTCTCTTGGTGCCGCCACCCTGGTGACGAACAGTCATTTTACCGGTGTTGTTACGGCCGGCATGCTTGTTCATTTTCTCCAGCAGCGGGCGGTACGGTTTATCAGTCGTAATCTCTTCGAAGGAAGACACTGTCATAAAGCGTCTCGAAGGAGAATACGGATTGTAGCTTTTAATAGCCATGTTGGTTTCCCTCCTTTAAGCTGTACGCTTACATTCCTTCAAAAACAGGAATCGTATTGCCTTCGGCAAGTTTTACGATTGCTTTTTTATAGTCAGAAGTTCTGCCAACGTTCATACCCATCCGTTTGGTTTTGCCGTTCACGGTTACGGTGGTAACGGCAACAACTTTTACGCCCCAGATGGCTTCAACAGCCTGGCGGATCTCGGTTTTGTTAGCGTTAACAGCAACTTTGAAAGTGTATTTGTTATCCTCCATCATCTGAGCGGTTTTCTCAGTGATGATAGGACGGATCAAAATGTCGCGAGGATTAGCAGCCATTATGCGAGTACCTCCTCAATCTTTTCTACGGCACTCATGTCCAGGAATACCTTGTTGTTGTGAAGCAGATCGAAGCAGTTCAGACCGCTGTTCTCGATCACAGTCACTTTACGCATGTTGCGTGCGGACAGTTCTACGTTCTCTTTCTCACCATCGGTGATAATGAGGTTCTTAGCGTCTGCAGACTCAAATGCGGTCAGCATTTCAACGGTTCTCTTGGTCTTGGGATCATCGAAGTTGATGCCATCCACAATTACCAGCTGGCCTGCTGCAACTTTGGCAGACAGTGCGCAACGCAGAGCCAGACGACGTGCTTTACGGGTCATAGCTTTCGCATAGCTGCGGGGCTGGGGGCCAAAAGTGACACCGCCACCTACCCACAACGGAGAACGGGTGGAGCCAGCGCGGGCACGACCGGTGCCTTTCTGTCTCCAGGGTTTACGGCCACCACCGCGTACCAGACCACGGGTTTTGGTGGCGGAAGTGCCTTGACGCTGGTTGGCCAGCTGCATTACAACAGCCTGATGCACAACGGGTTCGTTAAACTCAACGCCAAATACTTCATCATTCAATTCTATAGTTTTACCGGTGTCTTTACCGGTAATGTCGTATACAGATAACTTCGGCATTAGAAGCATCCTCCTTTCTTTCGCTTGTGATTACTTACCAGCTTTTTTGGTTGCTTTGATTACAACACAAGTGCCGTTAGCACCCGGGATGGAACCATGAACCAGGATCAGGTTGCGCTCAACGTCAACCTTTGCGACAGTAAGGTTCTGAACAGTCGCATTCTTACCACCCATACGGCCAGGCAGTTTTTTGCCTTTGATTACTCTGCCGCCGGGGCCGGAATGCATGGGTCCTAAAGAACCGGGTTCACGATGAGATTTGGAACCATGTTTCATCGGACCACGAGCGAAATTATGAAGTTTGATCGTGCCTGCAAAGCCTTTGCCGCGGCTTACGCCACTTGCGTCGATCTTCTCGCCAGCTTCGAAGATGTCGGCTTTGATTACCTGACCAACTTTAAAATCGGACGGAGCGTCCAGACGTAATTCCTTAACATACTTCACAGGTTCAACACCTGCTGCAGCGAAGTGACCTTTCATCGGTTTGTTCACGTGTTTCTCGCTAACTTCGCCATAACCAATCTGAATAGCATTGTAGCCGTCGGTTTCTTCCGTTTTGTTCTGAATAACAGTGCAAGGGCCTGCTAAAACAACAGTAACAGGAATGAATTTACCGTCAGCGTCAAACATTTGGGTCATACCCAGTTTTTTGCCAATAATTCCTTTAGCCATCGTTAGCACCTCCTCACAGTTTGATTTCGATGTCTACGCCGGCCGGCAGGTCCAGACGCATCAGTGCGTCAACCGTCTTCGGGGTCGGCTCCAGAATATCTACCAGACGTTTGTGAGTGCGCATTTCGAACTGCTCACGGGAATCTTTGTTGACATGCGGAGAACGCAGAATCGTATAGATATTTTTTTCGGTAGGCAGGGGAATCGGGCCGGATACCTGTGCACCGGTACGTTTAGCCGTGTCTACAATCTTAGCGGCGCTCTGGTCCAGAGCGTTGTGATCATACGCTTTCAGGCGTATTCTGATTTTTTGTGTCTTAGCCATTTAACTTTTTCCTCCATTCGCCCAGTTTCTAAGAACGGACATACTCCGTGAAAATCTCCCTGTCTGACATTTGACAGGCAAGCAACCTCTCACATCATCGCAAGGCCATACAAATAAACATAAGAATATGAGGGGCGGACTTTAGCCCCTCATATCGGGATCTAAAACTTAGTAATCAATCGACCGGGAAACCCGGAATCAATTATTCGATGATTTCGCCTACAACGCCGGCGCCTACGGTGTGACCGCCTTCGCGGATAGCGAAGCGCAGGCCCT
>CALAZX010000027.1 GCA_937926555.1 uncultured Negativicutes bacterium
AACGGCTCACCGACATCCGCTACGCCCGGAAGGACCGACTGTACCGCATGCTGGACAAGCTGAAGGCCCTGGGTATAGACCTGGAGGTCCCCGAGCCGGAACCGGGACAGCGTGCCGTGGGACGTCCCCATCTGGCCAGGGCCCTGGTGGCCCAGGGCTACGTGAAGGACATCGAGGAGGCTTTCTCCCTCTATCTGGGTGACGGCAAGCCGGCCTACGAGCCCCAGCCGAAGATGTCCCCGGAGGAAGGGGTGGCGCTGGCCCATAAGGCGGGCGCCCTGGCCGTCATGGCCCATCCTGAGGAAGTGGGGGACAGGGAACTGGTGGCCCGGCTGCTGGACACACTGCCCTTCGACGGTCTGGAAGTGTACCATCCTTCCGCCCGGCGTCCCGACCTCCAGGCCTACTGGCTGGAGGAGGCGGAGCGGCGGGGACTCCTCATCACCGGCGGCAGTGATTTCCACGGCAGTTCCGGCCGTTTCCCCGAACAGCTGGGCATTTTCTCCGTGGAAGCGGAGAAGACGGCGGCGTTCCTGGCCCGGTTCGGCCTGGAATGAGTCCGGAAACCGGAAAAGAAAGCTGCAGAGACAGGAAAAAATGATGCAACCGGCATATATGCGCCCTCCTGGTGGCGGATATATGCCGGTTTGTGGTATAATAGCGGCAGAAGAGCATTTACAGAATACAGGCAGGGTGGTGGAAGGGATGGAAGTAATCGCGTTTGTCGGTTCCAGCGGCTCCGGCAAGAGTCACCGGGCTATCGGCATCGCCCATCAGTACAATTGCCAGGCTATCATTGACGACGGCCTGCTGATCAAGGGCACCAAGATCCTGGCGGGAACCTCCGCAAAAAGTGAACAGAACAGAGTCCAGGCCGTGAAGCGGGCCATTTTCTTCGAGGACAGCCACGCGGCGGAAGTCCGCGAGGCCCTGGCGGTATCCGGTCTGCGCCGGATCCTCATCCTGGCCACCTCCGACCGTATGATCGAGAAGATCACCAAGCGGCTGGCGCTGCCGCTGCCGCTGAAGACGGTCTATATCACGGACATCGCCAGCAAGGCGGAGATCAAGAAGGCCCATGAGGCCCGGCTGCGGTACGGCAAGCATATCGTGCCGGTGCCCACGGTGGAGCTGAAGCAGCATTTCAGCGGCTTCTTCGCCAATCTGCCTTACAACCTTTTCTCCAAGAACAAGCGGAAACGGCGGGAGAGCCGCTCCATCGTCCGTCCCGCTTTCAGCTATTACGGCACGATCCTCATCTCCGACTATGTCATCGAGGATATCATCCGGCTGATCACCGACAAGATGATCGCCATCGCCAAGGTGAACTATATCCATGTGCGCCGCCGTTCCGACAGCAAGGGCATCGCGGTCCATGTGGAGCTGATCCTCTATTACGGCGTCCGGGTCTTCGAGGTGTCCCGGCTGCTGCAGCAGAAGATCCGCAAGAAAGTGGAGTTCATGACCGGCATCCAGGTCCAGAAGGTCAATGTGTCCATCCGGAGCCTGGAGGTGGATATGAACGCCGACCGGCTGGGACAGGGCTGATACTGCCCACCGCCCGGGAAAAGAGAATAGGGTCCGGAAACTGTTTCCAGGCAATACAAAAGCCGACGTACATTGTACGCCGGCTTTTTCTGTGCCCGTAGGGCTCTTATGCGTTTTTCCGTGAGACTTACGCCTCGGGAGCGCCCTCGCCGTTCTCGAAAGCGTCTTCCTGCTGGATGACGAAAGCGGGGGAGGGGTAGTAGAATTCGCAGTGGTGGAAGCTGCTGGTCTCGGTGGTGAATTTCTTCAGCACGGCCAGGGATACGCGTTCCTCGAAATCAATCAGGTTGTCCTTGTTGATATCTGCGTCCTCCACAACCACAATCAGGTACGGATGGGCTTCCGGTGCGTCTGCGGGAACCTCGCTGCGGTCCAGGGGGATGCAGGGGGAGATGCGCAGGATACCGATGGTGTCGTTGTTCTCGTTGAGAACATGGGCGCGGAACAGGTTGTTGTACAGGGTCCGCATCAGTCGTAAATTGTAAACAGGTCCGTTAATCATGTATCAAACACTTCCTTTGAATTTTTTGTCCGGTATTATGATATCACAAGTTCCGTTTTTGTAAAAGAGGGGGGAGGGAGAAAAAGTCAAAAAGTCAGAAGGAAATGCGAAAAAAAGGATTTTGTGTGGAAAACAGGTCAAAAAAAGGGGCTTTTTCACATTTTTTTCAATTTTAGAATGCCGAAAACCCCACTACCAATTGTGTTTCATAGGTTTTTGATGTATAATAAACACTAGAGTTAATGATCGGCTAAGCAACAAAATAAACGTATTAATTATGAATTGTACGGAAATAAAAAATTTGGAGGTGTCCTTTTTTGGCTAAAGCACAAAAAAAATTAAATATAATCCCTTTGGGCGGTCTTGGTGAGATTGGTAAGAACATGACCGTATTCCGTTATGGAGATGACATGATCCTGGTGGATGCCGGATTGATGTTCCCTGAGGACGACATGCTGGGAATCGATCTGGTGATTCCCGATATCACATATCTGGTGGAGAATCAGGATAAACTCAAAGCCGTATTCCTGACCCACGGGCATGAGGACCATATCGGTGCGCTGCCCTATATCCTGAAACAGATCAATGTGCCTGTATACGGTACCGCTTTAACTCTCGGTATCCTGAAAGGCAGACTGAAAGAGAACGGTGTGTCCGACAAATGTCTGCGTGAAGTTACTTCCAAAGACAAGATCACTGCCGGTGTCTTCAAAGTCGAATTCCTGCGCGTGAACCACAGTATCCCCGATGCAGTGAGCCTGGCTATCCATACTCCCATCGGCACCATCGTCCATACCGGTGACTTCAAGATTGACCAGACCCCGGTTGACGGACAGGTGATGGAACTGAACCGGTTCGCCGAGCTGGGCGACAAAGGCGTGCTGCTGCTTCTGGCCGACAGCACCAATGCCGAGCGCCCGGGCTATACCCAGAGCGAGAAGTTCGTAGGCAAGACCTTCGATGACGAGTTCCGCTATGCGAAGAACCGTATCATCGTCGCCAGCTTCTCCTCCAACGTGCACCGTATCCAGCAGATTATGGATGCGGCCATCAAATACAAACGCAAAGTGGCGGTTATCGGCCGCAGCATGCAGAACGTGGTGAGCATCGCCATGGAACTGGGCTATCTGAAGATTCCCGACGGCACGCTGATTGACATCGACGAGACCCGCAACTATCCCAACGGCAAGATTGTCATTGTCTGCACCGGCAGCCAGGGCGAACCCATGTCCGCACTGACCCGCATGTCCCAGGGAGACCACCGGAAAGTGCAGCTGGTACCCGGCGACACGGTCATCATCTCCGCTACGCCGATTCCGGGCAATGAGAAACTGGTTTCCAACACGATCAACCGGCTGTACCAGCTGGGTTGCGACGTGATTTACGAGAAGGCCAACGGCGTCCATGTATCCGGTCACGCCAGCCAGGAAGAGCTGAAGATCATCCACAACCTGGTACGGCCCAAATTCTTCATGCCGGTGCACGGTGAGTACCGTCACCTGGTGAAACATGCCAAGATGGCCGAAGGCCTGGGCATGAACAAAAAGAATATCCTGATTGCAGAAAACGGTGCGGTTGTCGAACTGACCCGGAACAAGATCGGCATCAACGGCAAGGTGACTTCCGGCAAAGTGCTGATTGACGGTCTGGGCGTCGGTGACGTGGGCAATATCGTGCTCCGTGACCGCCGGCAGCTTTCCCAGGACGGCATCATGATTGTCGTTGTGGGCATCGACAAGGGCAGCAACCGTATTGTGTCCGGCCCGGATATCGTATCCCGCGGTTTCGTCTATGTGCGGGAAGCCGAGAATCTGATGGAGCAGGCCCGCAAGAAAGTGCAGGCCGCGCTGGACAAGTGCGAAAAAGACAACGTCAAGGAATGGTCCGCCATCAAGGGCGCCATCCGCGACAGTCTGGGTCGCTTCCTCTTTGACCGGACGAGAAGACGTCCGATGATTCTGCCTATCATCCTGGAAGTGTAATTTTTAGAGGGACGGGTCTTTCTCTTAAGATCCGTCCCTATACTTGGTATTAGGGGAAGAGTCTGTTTCTCCCTTTTGGCCCCGTTTCACCCATTTTCTTGTCTTTTTTGGACGGGAATGGGTGGGGGGACAGTTTTTTTCGAGACAGTTCTGAAGTGGTTTTGAAGTAGGTTTTCCGGTAGGACGGAACTTGTTCCGGTATGGTTTCTGAAAGTGATCAAAAACTTGGATTGAGGGATTCTACGTGAGAAAGAATGCTGAAAGAAAACGGCAAAACAGAAAACAGGAGAAAGAGATCCTGAAGCAGGATACTCCGGCGGCGGAAGAGCACCGGCAGCAGCGCAGGGACGGGCTGAAAGGCTTTGTCCTGCTGGTGCTGGGCATTTTCCTCCTGGCGGCCTGGGCAGGTTTATCTACCGGCACGGTGGGAAGCGGCGCGGACCGTATCATGAGCTATGGCTTCGGAATTTTCGCCTTCGCGCTGCCGCTGCTTTTCCTGGCGGTGGGGCTGGGGTATCTTGTGCTGCGGAGAAACATCGTCCGGACCCTGCGGTTCTGGATGGTGGTGCTGTTCTTCCTCAGCCTCATGGGACTGATCCATCTGCTGCTGATCCCTGCCGGCGAGGAGCTGGCTCCGGACAGCCTGCTGGCAGGCTGCGGCCTGGCGGGAGGCCTGCTGGCCTTCTTCCTGGACCGTTTCCTGGGAGCCACCGGCTCCGGCATCGCATTGCTGGCTCTGATGGTGGTGTCCTTCCTGGTGGCCGCCCGGCTGTCCCTGACGGGGATGGCGGGAAGCCTGGTGGAGAGGGTGAAGGCCTTCTTCTACCGCCGCCGCGGCCGGCAACGGCTGGAGGCGATGCAGAAGGAGCGCGACGGAGAGACGGAGGAGAAGCTGGAGATCCCCTTCCGGAAACCCTCCAGGCCCCGTCCCGAACCGGTCCGCAAGGAACCAATCCGCGAGACGGCACCGTCCGTGACGGAGACCCAGCAACTGGGCACCGGCGAGACCAACACCATGGAAGCCTACCGGAAAGAGGAGTTCTCCGCCTTCACCCAGGGCCTGCGGAAGGAGAGCCCCTTCAAACGCATCTTCCGTTCCTCCGGCGGTAAGGACGAGGAGAGTCTGGAACAGTATCTGAGCGCTCCCCGGGAGGCCTGCGAGAATAACCGCCGGACTCTACAGGAAGAGGAGCTGTGGAGCGGCTCCGCGGTGGGGCCTGACGGCAATCTCCGCTACTCCGAGCCCCGGAAACCCGGCCAGCCGGTCCGCGACGACCTGCGCCGGACCGTGGTGGCCACAGGCGGACGTCCCGCCGCCACTGCCGGAGAGACTTCCGGTACCGGTTATCAGGGCGGCATCGGCAATCCTCACACTGGCGCTGGTAACGGCACTGGCACTGATACACCCCGCACTTCCGCGGACGGCGGCACCTGGTTCGGCACCTACCGGCCCGAGGAGCCCGCTGAACTGCCTGAAGGCATGGCCCGTGTGGAGAACGCGGAGGAGCAGCCGGCGGATATCCGTCTGGTGATCAACGACTACACGAAGAACCAGGAGCCTCTGGTATACGAGGTTCCTGCAGATACAGCGGACAGCGCCGCCGGCGGGATTCCTGACGGACAACCCGGCGCTGATGATACCGACGCTGATGACACGGACTCCCGGCCGGACGGAGCCGGAACTGAGGACGGCGCCCAGGGCATGGAGCCCGGCTGGGCCGCCTCTGTGCTTGCCTCCGTGCAGAAAGAGCGGGCGGAGGCCGACGGGAATGAAGCGGCTCCGTCTGTTCCGGTCCAGGAGACGGCGGACGGCGGAAACGACCCTGCAGGGGTGGTGGACGCTGTGGTTACTCCCGCTCCCGAGAAACCGGCCATCGTGGACAGTCTGGAAGCGGCGCGGAGCGCCGAGGCCATGGAACAGCAGGGCGGCGCGGCCGCCACGGCGGTCCAGGAGCCTCCCGCACCCAAGGCGCCGACGTATCAGCTGCCTCCGCTGGACCTGCTGGAGGAGCCCGTGCAGCGGGACCGCAGCAATGACGATGCGGAGATCATGAACCAGTGCGCCATTCTGGAGCAGACACTGGCCGACTTCAAGGTCAACGCTAAAGTGGTGGCGGTGACCCGGGGTCCCTCCGTGACCCGGTTCGAACTGGAACCGGCTCCCGGCGTGAAAGTCAGCTCCGTGGTGAACCTGGCCGACGACATCGCATTGCGTCTGGCCGCTCCCGGCGTCCGTATCGAGGCGCCCATCCCGGGCAAGGCCGCTATCGGCATCGAAGCTCCCAACACAACCAACGAACCGGTGAACTTCCGTGAGGTGGTGGACAACAAAGCGATCCGCGAGAATCCCTCCAAGCTCTGCGTGGGCCTGGGCCGGGACATCAGCGGCAACGTGATCTCCATCGACCTCTCCAAGATGCCCCATCTGCTGGTGGCGGGTTCCACAGGCAGTGGTAAATCCGTGTGCATCAACACGCTGCTCACCGGCATACTCTATAAAGCGCTCCCCGAAGAGGTGAAACTGATCCTGGTGGACCCGAAAGTGGTGGAACTGACCAACTACAACGGCATTCCCCATCTGCTGGTCCCCGTGGTGACGGACGCCAAGAAAGCCGCCTCCGCCCTGCACTGGGCGGTTTCCGAGATGGAACGGCGGTACAAGGTGTTCGCGGACACCCGGGTGCGCGAGATCAAGTCCTATAACGCCCAGGCGGAAGAGAAGATGCCTTACATCGTCATCGTCATCGACGAGATGAGCGACCTGATGATGGTGGCCAAAGCCGACGTGGAGGATGCCATCCTCCGGCTGGCCCAGAAAGCCCGTGCGGCGGGCATCCATCTGGTGCTGGCGACCCAGCGTCCCTCGGTGGACGTCATCACCGGCATCGTCAAAGCCAACATTCCGTCCCGTATCGCCTTCGCGGTATCCTCCCAGACCGACTCCCGTACCATCCTGGATATGGGCGGCGCGGAGAAGCTCTTAGGCAAGGGCGACATGCTCTTCTATCCCACCGGCACCAACAAGCCGCTCCGTGTCCAGGGCGCTTTCGTCAGCGACGCGGAGATCAACGGCGTGGTGGATTTCATCAAAGACCAGGCCATCCCCGTGGAATACAGCGAGGAGGTCACCAGCCAGGCACTGCCCAGCGATGCTGGCAGCAGCGGCGGCGCCGGAGCCACCGGCGGGCAGGATGAGATGGACGAGCTTTTCGAGGATGCGGTGTCCATGGTCCTGGATGTGGGCCAGGCATCGTCCTCCATGCTCCAGCGGCGATTCCGCATCGGCTACACCCGTGCGGCACGTCTGGTGGACACGATGGAAGAACTTGGAATTGTGGGTCCTGCAGTGGGCAGCAAGCCTCGTGAACTGCTGATGACCCGGCAGGAGGCGGAAGCTGCGTTCCTTAACAGGGAATAGCTGCTGAGGAGGGGTTGTTTTGGATAATTTAGGTGAATTACTGAAAACAGCAAGAGAAGCGAAGAATCTGACGCTGGACCAGGTGTCCGAGGATACCAAGGTCCGCAAGGTATATCTGAAGGCGCTGGAGGAGAACGATTTCAAGGAGATTCCCGGCGAGGTCTTCGTCAAGGGGATCATCCGCACTTACGGCAACTATCTGGAGCTGGACGGCGTGAAGCTGGTGGAGCAGTACAAAGCCATGCGCAGCGGACTGCCGGAAGAGGAGGTGCGCCCGGAGACCATCCGGGAGACCACCGACGTGAAAGTCTTCCCCAGTTTCAAGCGCCATGACGATATCGGCTCCGGCACGGCCAGCAGGAAACCCCTGATCCTGGGGGCGCTGCTCACCGCCATCATCATCCTGCTGGCGGCAGGCGGCATCTACTACTACCTGGGCCACCGGGTAAAAGCGCCCGCGCCGCTGCCGGCGAAGGTGGCGGACACGGCGGCGCCTGCGGCAAAAGACGGCACCAAGGCTCCCGAGGCCGCCAAAGCGGCGGTTCCTGCAGGAACGGTGAGCCTGGAGCTGGAAGCGGTGGGAGACTGCTGGACCTATGTGTGGGAGGAAGGGGGCCGCGAGCTCTATTCCGGAACCCTGCACAAAGGGGACAAGAAGTCCTTCACCAGCAAAAAGAAGATCAAAGCCACTTACGGCAATATCTTCGACATGAGAATCACGTATAACGGGAAACTGCTTCCTGTCGAGAAACCGGGACAGCCGGTGGACAAGGTATATGTTCCCGAAGGAAAGGAATAAATAAAGCATGACGAATCAATTTCTCCCCGTCACCCGGGAGGAAATCAGGGAGAGAGGCTGGGAACAGCCCGACTTCCTCTTTATCAGCGGGGATGCCTATGTGGACCATCCCTCGTTCGGACCGGCCATGATCGGCCGTGTGCTGGAGGCGGCGGGCTATAAAGTGGCCATGCTGGCCCAGCCCGACTGGTACCGGGAAGACGAATTCACGAAACTGGGGAAACCCCGTCTGGGGGTGCTGATCTCCGGCGGCAATCTGGACTCCATGCTCTGCCATTACACGGCGGCGCGCAAACCCCGTAAAGAGGACAAATACTCCCCGGGGCGGAAGACCGGTATGCGTCCGGACCATGCGACCCTGGTGTACAGCAAAATAGCGAAGAAGATCTGGCCCGACCTGCCGGTGATCATCGGCGGCATCGAGGCCAGCCTGCGGCGTTTCGCCCATTACGACTACTGGGAGGACAAGCTGCTTCCCTCCATCCTGGCGGAAAGCGGCGCGGACCTGCTGGTCTGCGGCATGGGCGAGAGCCAGGTGCGGGAGATCGCCGACTACCTCCAGGGAGGAGCCTCCGGGCAGGACCTGCATTTCATCCGGGGCACCGCCTACGCGGTCCGGGAGAAAGAGGACCTGGCCATGCTGGAGGACTATGTGGAGCTGCCTTCCTACCAGGACATCCTGAAGGACAAGCGGCTCATGGCGGAGGCCTTCCGGCTCCAGAGCGAGGAGACCGACCCCTTCTACGGCAAGCCGGTGGTGCAGCGCAACAGCGGCGTATACGTGGTGCAGAACCCCGCCGCCATGCCCCTGACCCAGGAGGAGATGGACGCCATCTACGACCTGCCCTTCACCCGGCAGTGGCATCCCATGTATGACGAGCTGGGCGGCGTGGACGCCCTGGAAGAGGTGAAGTTCAGCATCGTCAGCTGCAGAGGCTGTTTCGGCAGCTGCTCCTTCTGCGCCATCCATGCCCATCAGGGACGGATCATCCAGGCCAGAAGCCATGAATCCATCCTGAAAGAGGCCCGGGAGATCATCCAGTTCCCGGATTTCAAAGGCTATATCAACGATGTGGGGGGACCCACGGCCAACTTCCGGCACCCCGCCTGCGCCAAGCAGCTGAAGGTGGGCGCCTGCAAGCACCGCCAGTGCCTGTTCCCCGCACCCTGTCCCAATATCGACGCGGACCACAGCGACTATATCGAGCTGCTGCGGAAACTGCGGGCGCTGCCGGGCATCAAGAAAGTGTTCATCCGCTCCGGCATCCGCTACGACTATCTCCTGGCGGACAAGAAACAGGAGTTCCTGGACGAGCTGTGCCGCCATCATGTCAGCGGCCAGCTGAAGATTGCCCCGGAGCATATCTCCGAGCCGGTGCTGGCCCACATGGGCAAGCCGGGCAAAGAGGTCTACATGAAGTTCGCCCGGGCGTTCATGAAGAAGAACAAGGAGATCGGCAAGGAGCAGTACCTGGTTCCTTACTTCATCTCCAGCCATCCCGGCTGCAACCTGACCAGCGCCATCGAGCTGGCGGAGTTCCTCCGGGATACAGGCCGGCATCCCGAGCAGGTGCAGGATTTCATCCCCACCCCGGGAAGCGCCTCCACGGCCATGTACTACTCCGGCATCGACCCCTTCACCGGGAAGAAGGTGCTGGTGGTGCAGAACCCCCATCAGAAAGCCATGCAGCGCGCCCTGATGCAGTACCGGAACCCCCGGAACCGCCAGCTGGTGCGTGAGGCGCTGAAAGAGGGGAACCGGGAGGACCTGATCGGCGAAGGTCCCAAGTGCCTCATCCGGGAGGGCGGCTCCTTCCGGGGCAGACCCGGCAAGGATGGCGGTTTCCGCAAGGACCGGAGAGACGGCGGGCGCCGTGACGGGCAGAAGATCCGGAATGACCGGAGCGCCCGGAACGGACGTGACGACAGAAACGACCGGAACAGCCGCAACGACCGCAATGACAGGAACGACCGCTACGGACGGGATGACCGCCGGGGCGGCAAGTCCTACGGCAACGACCGGAGCGGCGGCAGAAACTACGCCGGCGAGCGTGGCGGACAGAGCGGCCGTAACGGCGGCAGCCGCGGCCGGAAACGCAGATAGGGACACGGCGGGGGCAATTCCCCGTGGTTCCAAGGAATGTACCGAAGAATTACAACGTATCAGATGACCATAAGGTGCGAGCATGAGAAAACTGGCTTATCTGGCGGCCTCCCTGGTGATGGTGTTCACCCTGGCGGGCTGCGGTGAGGATAATACACAAACGAATACGGTGACGGTGGTCTCCGGCGTGGACCGGAAACTGGTCCAGGCCCTGGCGGACCGCTACAACACCATGCCCGGCGTGAAGACGAAGGTGCAGGTGGCGGACCCGAAAAAAGGGGAGGAAGCCGATATGGTGCTGGAGGGTTCCGGCCAGCTGAAAAAGCTGGCGTCGGAAGGTCAGCTTCAGGCGGCGGGCTCTGTCTACGGGGACCTGGTGCCCCTGGACCTGAAGGATCCCCAGGACCTGTGGCTGGGCCTGTTCTACGACCCGGCGGTGATCCTGGTGAACCACGCCTATTCCCGGCGGCTGGGCCAGGAGAACCTGCAGCACTGGGATGACCTGAAGAAGCTGAAGGAGGCCCGGCTGGTGATGGAGAACCTGACGGACTCCGACTCCACCCGGATGTTCCTGGCCTGCATGGCCTCCCGGATGGGGCAGGACCAGTTCCTGGACTACTTCCGGGGCATCCGCCATCTGATTCTCCAGTACGCGAAGTTCCCCATCACCCCGGTGCGGATGACCGCCACCGGCGACGCGGACATCGCGCTGACCCGGAGAAGCTACGTGTTCAAGTACCTGCAGGACGATTTCCCGGCCTACATCCTGATCCCCGGGGAGGGGACACCGGTGAACCTTTACGGCGCCGGCATCAGGAAGGCCACGAAGAAGCAGGAGGCCTGCAGGAACTTCATCAACTGGATGCTCCACGACCCGGAGGCC
>CALAZX010000028.1 GCA_937926555.1 uncultured Negativicutes bacterium
CCCTTCCGCTCCCTTCGATTTCCTTCCGCTTCCTTTCACTTACACGCAAAAAAAAGACCCGCCCCAAAGGGCAGGTCCTTATCCGTTGTACCTCAAAGCGAGGATTTTATACTATTGGAGGCGACGCCTGGAATTGAACACAGGGATGAAGGTTTTGCGAACCTATGCCTTGACACTTGGCTACGTCGCCGTTTTGCAGAATTGTCGCCTGGCGGCGATTTTTCTGACGGGTTTTATCTTACCATAGTCCTATGAATTTGTCAAATCATATTATTCAACTTTTAATTTAATTTGATGATTCTCCCCCACGGCCTCCTCAAAAACCAGGATCAGCTGGTTGCCGTATTCCCCCAGATGGTCCTCGTCGTTGAGCTGCCTGGGCAGGACGATCTCCATGGGACTGCCGATCTCCGTCAGGCAGTCGTGCAGGGCGTCCAGGTTCTTCCCGTAGTAGTCCGGGAATCCCAGTTTCCTCTGCAGCGCCGCGTGGGCCGCCTTTCTATTTCTGAACTCTTCCTCCGTGAAAACAACTCGCATGGTCTGTCCCTCCTCAGTAAAGCTGCTCGAAATGGCTGTAATGGGACGGGGAGTAGAAAA
Source organism: uncultured Negativicutes bacterium (assembly GCA_937926555.1). GTDB lineage: Bacteria > Bacillota > Negativicutes > Acidaminococcales > Acidaminococcaceae > Succiniclasticum. The sequence continues at coordinate 598 of CALAZX010000028.1, forward strand.
TCAGCCCGTCGCTGGAGAACACGATCCGTTTCGGTCCCCGTGAGCCTTTCCGGTAGTCGATGTCGCACTCGGTCCATTTCCGTCCGCTCTTGTCCGGCAGGATCTTCTCGTAGTTGCCGAAGCGGTCGCCGCCGATGCTCTTGCCCGGGGCCAGCTTGTCCAGCGTGCCCTGCTCTTTCCAGCCCAGCTTGCGGGCTTCCGCTTTGGTGATGTAGTTGGGCGGCAGTTTCCGGAACACGTGGATGTAGGCGGCCACATGGTCCTTGTCCGTGTAAGCCTCTCCCTGGACAACTTCCGTCCGCTTGCCGTTCCGGTCCACCGCCGCTACGGCCTTGGGACCGCTGTCCTTCGTCTCCTGCTGCACCTCCACCGCCGGCGCCTTGCTCCCGGCGGCCTTGGCGCTTCCGCTCTGCTGCCCGCAGCCCGCCACCAGTCCGATGGTCAGGACCAGGGCGCAGAGGAAGCCCATCAGCTTCTTCATCATATGCCTTTCTCCTCCTATAATCATGCCTGATCGCGCCGCATGTGTTGCGGCTTTTCATCTATCCTCTGCGGCCCGTTTTCCGCCGCAGCGCGATTTCTTCCGCCATCCCCTTCCGGATCACTTGTCCGGGAAGGTCAGTGTGGCCAGGGCCTTCTTGATGATGAGCCGCGCCTTCTCCTCATTCTCGGGGTGATAGAGGAAGCCCAGCTCCATCACGTCATCCCCGTCCCGGAAGATGTAGCTCTCGTTGTAGTCGCCTTTCAGCCGGTAGATGTTCCGGATGCATTCCCGGCCCTGCACTTCCGTGAAGACGCCGTGGAAATCCTCCGCCTCGTCCCGGGTGTCACGCATCACTTTCGCCTTCAGGTCCTCCAATACAGCGTCCCTGGAGCCTTCCGCCACGGGGAAACGGGGCAGGAAGCGCCATTTCTCATCGGCGGCGGATTCCAGCACCATCCCCACCATGGCGGCCTCGTTGCCGTAGACCGCGGTGTTGGGAGCATCCCCCAGATTGATGCAGGATGCGGGGAGCTGGCAGGAGTAGCCCATGCCCTTGATCTCCGCCGTGGTCCACAGGGGATAGATCTCCACCGTCTCCATGAAACCGGGGATCTCCGGTCCGTACTTCTTATACTGGCTTTCCGGCATGATATAGGTCACCGCGTACATCCGGTTCTCCGTGACGAAGACGTACTTGTCACGGACGATGGTGCGGCTGCCGTCGGCGGCCTTGGCCGAGGTTGCGATGTGCACCGTGTCCTGTCCGGCCACCGTCTCCCGCTTCATGGTCAGCACCTTCTTCCCGGAGTTCTTCGCCACCTGCTTGGCGTTGAACAGCAGCTCCTTGCGGAACTCCTCCACCTGGAAGGGCATCAGCGGCCCCCGCAGGTCCAGCCGGGCGATGTCCACCGTCACCCCGGCGTCGGTCTTTCTGTCCACGGCCCGGAGCACCGCCACCGGGTTCTGCCCCAGGGGCTGGGCCGCCATCTCCGCCGGGAAGGCCATGCTGAAACCGTTGGCCGTATTGCTGAAAATCTGCAGCGCCGGATTCTCACCGTCCGGCTTCACGTCGGGATACGCCGCCTTGGTATCCGCTACAGAGTCCTTCCCGGCAACTGCCGCACTTCCCGCCCCGGAGCCGACCGTGACGGCCTTCTCCGCTCCTGCCGCACCCGCCACCGCCGGCAGTGCCAGCATCGCCAGGCAGCACAGGGCGCAGAGTCTCTTTATCATCTTGTGGAACATGGAATCACACCTTTTCTCGGATTGTCTTCTTACTTCTCTTCTTGCTTTTCTTCTTTTTCGGCACAGCATTGCCGCGGCGTCACAGCATCATGACGTCATCCAGCCGCCTTGCCGCCTATACCTCATTTTACCACAGCCGCCCTTCCGGGGAAAATAAAAAAGCGGAGCCTGAGCTCCGCTTGTGGAATCATTCATATCCGCGCCGCCGCAGCCCCGCGCTTCTTGCCGCACAGGACTGTCCGCGGCCGCTTCCGCTTCTGTCAGAAAGCCCTCTCCCCTACTGGCCCACGCCGGTGAGCTTGCCGGGGATGTTGCCGATGGCGATGCCGCCGATAATCAGTGCGATGCCAAGCAGCTGGGAGCCCGTGACGCTCTCACCCAGCACGAAGAGGGACATCAGCACCGCCACCGGCAGCTCGGAGGAGGTGAGGATGGTGCCCAGGCCCGGTCCCACATGGGGCATGCCCACGGCGAAGAGGAAGGGCGGCAGGGTGACGCCGAAGAAGCCCAGCAGCAGGCCGTAAGGCAGCAGATGGGGCAGGATCTCGGTGTTCAGCAGGAACACGGGAGGCATCACCATGAAGATGACGCAGGAGGACCCGGTGGCGATGAGGGCGCTCTTCAGCACCGGCTGCACCTCGTTGGCCACGGCGCCGGCACCCAGCATGGACAGGGTGTAGGTGATGGCCGACAGGAAGCCCCAGAGCATGCCGATAGAAGGCGTGAAGTCGCCGTCCGCGGTGACCCCCGCCGCCAGGACGGAGCCAACCAGGAGGATGCCGATGGACACGGCCTTCTGCCGGGAGGGCATCCGCTTGTAGTAGATGCTGTCGAACAGGGTCCCCAGCCAGACGAACTGGAACAGCAGCACCACCGCCAGGGAGGCGTTCAGGGTCTGCAGGGAATGGTAGTAGAAGATGCTGGTCATGGCGAAGGGCACGCCGCACAGCAGCAGCTTCACCACGTTCTTGCCGCTGACGGCGGTCTTCTTGGTGAAGAGCCAGGCTAGCCACAGCAGCAGCGTGCCGGTGAGGCACTGGGAGCCGGCCACGTCGGCCAGCTGGAACCCGGCCCCGTAGGCCAGTTTGACAAAGGTGGAGAGTATGCCGTAACAGCACCCCGCCAGGAACACGATCAGCACATAATAACTTTTTCTCACAGTTGAAATCCTTCCTTTCTGACAGAAAAAAACACACAGCCGCATCCGCAGCTGTGTGGTGAAAACAGAGATAAACTCTACAAAAGTCCACATCCGCAAAGGTTTTGCGTCTTCAGTTTTACCCTCCGGGGAGGGTTCTCCGCAGGCCGTCCGGTAATGGCCTCCAGCGTTACTGTACTATTCTATCACAAAACTGCGTTTTTTGCATCCCTCACCCCTGGAGTTTCTCCACGTCGATGGGGGTCTTGTCCACCAGGCGCACGATGATGAGGGTGATGATGCAGATGATCCACTCGAAGTAGATCACATGGGGCAGGAAACGGATCGCCGGGCAGAACTGCCATGCGAAGAGTCCCACGATGCCCACCAGGGTGGTCCAGAAGGCCGTGTTCTTGCGGCACAGGCCCGGTGCGAAGATGGTGCACAGGAACACCAGGGTGAAGGCGGTGGTCAGGCTCAGGCCGATCAGCATCATCTTCACGATGCCCACGGCGTAGAAGGCCAGCCACAGGGTCACGAGGCCTCCCGCCAGGATGAAGAGGCGGTTGGCTTTAACGTAGTGGTCCTGGCTGATGTCAGAATTCACGAACCGCTTGTAGATATCCTGGGCGATCAGGGTTCCGGCGCCCAGGAGGATGGTGCAGGCAGTGGAAACGTCCGCGGCCCACAGAGCCGCCAGCGTCATGCCGGAAGAGAACGGGTCCAGGCTCATGATGACCTGGGGCAGCGCCATGGTGGGGTTCAGCCCGGGGAACTCGACCTTGGCGGCCAGTCCCAGGATGGCGGACAGGAACCCGATGGGGAAGATCAGCAGGCCGCCGTAGATGAAGCCGCGTTTGGCGGTCTTGGCGTCCTTGGCCCCGCAGGCGATCTGCACAGGTCCCTGGGCGGTGATGGCCTGGGTGGCCATGACGATGATCCAGCCCAGCAGCATGGCCATGGAGAGGCCGCCCATGGGACCGAACCAGTCGAAGTTCGCCGCCGGAAGCTGCGCCTGGATATTGGCGATGCCGCCGTGGCGCATGAGGATCCGGATCAGGGAGTACAATATACCTAAATAGATGATTGTCACGCTGAGGATATTGGACAGTCCGGAAGACCAGAGGCCACCGATGGTGGTGACGCCGATGAAGACCACCGCGCTGGTGATCATGCCGGTCTTCATGGTGAAGATGTCCGGCATCAGGGTCGCCAGGATGGAACCGCCCGCCACGTACTGGAGGGAGGTGATACACATCATGATCAGGGACAGTCCGATGACGCTGATGATGCGCGCCTTCTTGTCATAGCAGCGCTCAAACAGCTCGGGCACCGTGGTGCAGTTGAGGGAACGGTATTTCCCCGCGGCCACGAAGCCCATGACGATGGCGCCGATAGCCCAGGCGCCGTTATACCAGCCGGCACCCAGGCCGATCTGGGTGGCGCTCTCCGCCACACCCACCGTGGAGGCCGCACCTACGGCCATACCGGTGATGCTCACTGCCACCATGCCGGCGGAGAACTTGCGCCCCGCGAACAGGTACTCGGTGGGATTCTGGTCCGCCCGGCGTTTCACATAGAAGGAAATGCCGAAGAGCAGACAGATGTACAACACGACAATTACCAATTGAATAGACATCCTACACACTCCTACAGTTTTTTATACGCCACAAAGATGACCCCGGCGCGTCCGGGATGCCGCGCCGCCATGCTTCTACCGGTCCCGGGAAAACTTTTCCGGTCACCTTGCATACTGCGTATGGAATCATTTTACTATAAATCTCATTTTTTTCAATATTTTCTTCCATAATATAACAGGATAAATCATTTTTTGCTGTTTGATGGTATAATGAAACCATAGCGGGAAACTCGGTTTCAGGAATATCTATCTCGCACGGGAAAGTGAGACCTTTTATGGAAAAATGGCAACGGAATCTCTTCATCTGCACACTGGCCTGCTTCATCGTCTCGGTGGGCATGAGCCAGATGGCCCCCATGCTGCCCCTCTACATCCATTCCATGGGCGTGGATGATCCGGCGGAGGTGGCCCGCTGGTCCGGCATCGTCTTCAGCCTGAACTTCGTCAGCCTGGCCATCTTCTCCCCCATCTGGGGCCGGCTCTCCGACCGGTACGGCCGGAAACCCATGATGCTCCGGGCCACCACCTGGCTGGGCATCATCATGATCGGCATGGGCCTGGCACGGAATGTCTACGACCTCTGCGCGCTGCGGCTGGCACAGGGCGCCCTCAGCGGCTTCCTGGCTGCCACCACGCCCCTCATCTCCGAGCAGTCCCCGGAGAAGCGGGCGGGCTGGGCGCTGAGCATCTTCTTCACCGGCCAGATTGCAGGCTCCCTCATCGGCCCCCTGATTGGCGGCTGGATGGCGGAGACCCTGGGGCTGCGGGCCAACTTCTTCATGATGGCGGCCTTCTGCTTCCTGGGCGTGGTGGCCCAGCTCTTCATCCATGAGGACCCCCACCGGAAGAAAGGCGCGGCAAGCCTCTCCACCCGGGAGGCCTTCCGCTCCCTGGAGCATCCGGCCCGGCTTTTCGGCGTCTTCGTCACCACCTTCGCCGTCTTCTTCTCCCTCATGAGCCTGCAGCCCGTGCTGACGGTATATATCGCCCAGCTGGACCCCGGCTCGGACCATCTGGCCCTGGTGTCCGGGGCTGTGTTCTCCAGCGCCGGGTTCGCCAGCCTCCTCTTCGCCTCCCGGCTGGGAAAGCTCTCCGACCGGATTGGCGGACGGCAGGTGCTCTTCTACTCCCTGCTGGTGGCGGGGCTGGTTTCCATCCCCCAGGCCTTCGTGCGGCATCCCTGGGAGCTGGGCGGCCTCCGGTTCATCCACGGCATCGCGGCGGCCGGCATGATGCCCGCCATCAACTACATCATCCGCCAGTCGGTGCCCACCGACATGCTGGGACGGATCTACGGCTTCAACCAGTCCTTCCAGTTCGTGGGGATGTTCGCCGGCGCCTTCCTGGGCGGCTATATCGCCGCCACCTTCGGCATCCGGGACCTGTTCCTCCTCTCCGCCCTCCTGCTTTTCCTCAGTGCGGGAGTGTGCCGCCTGGTGGTTCAGAAATCGGGATTTTCCGCCCATCTTTACAGATTTATGTAAAGTTTTGTCGAAAATCACCCGTAAAACCCTCTTTTTTCATGAAAACAGGTGAATTTCCAAATTCATCTTGTAATAAATCTTACAGTTATGCTAGAATTTAGTAGTAAATACGACCGTCCTTGCATTTCTGGAACTAAGTCTGACGGCCATGAGTGTAGAAAAGGAGAATAACATGAAACAGTATCAGCCCTTTAAATCCGGTAAAGTACGTGAAGTTTATGACGCAGGCGACAGCATCATCATGGTTGCCACCGACCGCATCTCCGCTTTTGATCACATCCTGAAAAACCAGATCACCGACAAGGGAGCGGTTCTCACCAGAATGTCCAAATTCTGGTTCGATTACACCAAAGACATCGTGCCGAACCACATGCTCTCCATCGACGTGAACGACATGCCTGAGTTCTTCCGTCAGCCCCAGTTCGACGGCAACAGCATGAAATGCAAGAAGCTGGACATGATTCCCCTGGAATGCATCGTCCGCGGCTATATCACCGGCAGCGGCTGGGAAAGCTACAAAGAGACCGGCAAGATCTGCGGCATCGCACTGCCCGCCGGCCTGAAAGAATCCGAGAAACTGCCTGAACCCATCTTCACCCCCAGCACCAAAGCCGAGCTGGGCGAGCACGACATGAACGTGGACATGGAAGAAGGCGCCGCCTACATCGAGAAGACCTTCCCCGGCAAGGGCAAGGAATACATCGAGAAGGTGAAGGAATACACCCTGGCGCTGTACAAGAAATGCGCTGACTACGCACTGTCCCGCGGCATCATCATCGCCGACACCAAGTTCGAGTTCGGTCTGGACGAGAACGGCGACATCGTCCTGGGTGACGAGATGCTGACTCCCGACAGCTCCCGCTTCTGGCCTCTGGAAGGCTACGAGGCAGGCAAATCCCAGCCCTCCTACGACAAACAGTTCGTACGCGACTGGCTGAAAGCCAACCCCGAAAGCGACTACCTGCTGCCCCAGGATGTCATCGACAAGACCATCGGCAAATACAAAGAAGCTTACGAGCTGCTGTCCGGCGAAAAATTCTGATCTCCCCCACTTGAGGAAATCCGGAATACCGGCACACAGCCTGAAGCGGTTCAAAACATCATAGAAACAGACATAAGACCCCGTTCTCTCCGGAGAGCGGGGTTTTCTTATGCCCGGATACCAGTATAGCCTGTCTCCCCTATTCCGCGCTTCTACAGGCGGATAGGGGCGTCCTGGAGAGTCGGGTGCCGCCTCTCCTATCCTCCCCTCTTCTCCTTCGATTCGAAGGTCGGCATCCCGTCCGGAGCGGCTCCCGCGACAGCCGCAAAAAAGGCGCAAAAAAAGAGGATGGCGATTTCTCGCCATCCTCTCTTGCATACTGTCTTCAACCCTCCGGGAAAGTGCTTCCGTTTGATGAAGAATGCCTCTTATTTCAGACCCAGTTTCGCCATGATCATGGCCAGTTTGGCCTTGGTCTCGGCATTGTCTTTCTTCAGCTGCTCGTTATCACGTTTCAGAGCCTCGTTATCCTGCTTCATGGTCTGATTGTCTTTCAGCAGGTACTCATTCTGCTTGGTCAGGGTCGCAACTTCAGTCTGCAGTACATAAACAGAAGTCATGGGGCCCTTTCTGTAGCGTGCGGGCAGTTTGTCGGTCTCCTTGGTGTTGCCGAACTTGAAGGTCAGGCCGCCGGAGATCATGTTGTGGCTGGCGCCCAGGGAGGTGCCTACGTGCCACATCAGATCCTCATTGGAGTAGTGTACGATGCCCAGGGCTACCGCCATGTTGCCGCGGTAATCTCCTACCCCCGCCATCATCTGGGTCTTGCGCATCGGATCGTATCCCATAGGTTTCAGGCCTGCCAGTGCAGCGCTTGCCGCACCTACATCCTGCACCTCGTTGGATACGCGGTTCACAGCGTTGCCCAGATTGTCCACCCGGTCGCTGACCTCTTTCACCTGACCGTAGTTGGCCGCATCGCCGGCTTCGGTGCCTGCTGCGATGTTGGTGATCTTCATGCCGCCTGCGTCGATGCCGGTGTCTTTATTGATGCTCACGCCGCCTACCTGCACCTTGTCAAAGGATACGTCTTTGGCGGTGGATACCTTCACGCTTCCGTCCTGACCCGCGGTGATTTCGATGTTGCTGCCGTTGGCGAAGTTCAGCTTGTTGTCGGAAGGTTTCACGTTCTTGGCGTCAACGCCGTTCACCTGTGCGATCCAGCCGGCTTCCACTTTGGTGTCCACGTCGGACAGCTGTCCTTCGGTGGCTGCGGTGCCGCGGTCGCTGGTGGTGCCGTTCCAGGTGGTGTTCTTCAGTCCGTTGATCTTGCCGTTCACGCCGTCGATAGCCACGCCGCCTGCGGTAATCTTGCCCTCGGTGCCCTTGATGGAAACCTGCTTTTCAGCGTCTTTGCCCAGGGTCAGGTCATCCTTCAGGGATACTTTGTAGTCTTTGATGTCGCCGGTGGTGTCCAGCTTCACATCCACATTGTTGTCGCCTGCGGAAACTTTGGAGGATGCCTCTTTGATGGCGTCATCCATCTGTTTCTTGTTCACTGCGTCGCCGTCCTCAACCGCATTGGCCACGCCGGTGATCCGGCCGCTGCCGTCCTTGTTGATGGTCACGCCGCCGAAGTCCGGACGGTCGGTCATCTGGATTTCCAGCTTGCCGTCTTTCACGACGGTGGTCAGGTTGTCCACGGAGTAGTTGGCGCCGGCTTTCGCCTCGCCTGCCACTACGGAGATGGTGTTGTTCAGGCCGGTCTCGATCTTGTTGCCCTTGGTGTCGGCCAGACCGAATTTGGCGTTGTCGATGGCGTTCTTGGCTGCTTCCGCAGTCTCTTTCACATCGAACAGCTGGCCTGCGTTCACGGCGTCCTTGGAGCCTGCGGCGATGTTGCCGTCACCCACGTTGGAAATCACCTTGCCGCCTGCGTCGATGCCGTCCTTGGTGATGCTGGGACCGCCCTCGCCGAAGCTGATCTTGTTGGTGGTGATGCCGTCGTTGGTGATGGTGGTGTTACCGCCGATGGTGGCCTTGTCGGAAGTCACGTTGTTGGTGTTGATTCCGTCCTTGTTCACGGTGGTGTTGCCGCCGATAGTAGCTTTATCGGAAGTGATGCCGTCTTTCTCAATCTTGGTGGTGCCGATGGTGAAGCCGTCCTTATCCATCTTGGCGCCATTGGGGCCGCCTACGGATACGGAGTCTTTGTCCATCTTGGAACCGTTCTCGCCGCCTACGGACATGGAGTCTTTATCCATCTTGGAGCCGTTGGGACCGCCTACGGACATGGAGTCCTTGTCCATCTTGGAGCCGTTGGGGCCACCTACGGATACGGAATCCTTGTCCATCTTGGAGCCGTCAGGTCCGCCTACGGATACGGAATCCTTGTCCATCTTGGAGCCGTCGGGTCCGCCTACGGATACAGCATCCTTGCCTACTTTAGAGCCGTTCTCGCCGCCTACGGCCAGACCGTCTTTGTTGATCTGAGTATCGTCAGCGGCGGTGCCCACTTTGATACCGTTCTCGTCCATGGTGGTGGCGTTGGGTGTGCCTTCAGCGATGGTGGTCTTGTCGAACTTCAGGTCCGCTTTGGCGCCGATTACCAGCTCGCCGCCATCGCCCTGAGTCAGTTCGATGTTGTTGCCGGCCTTGAATACCAGGTCATTGGCGTCAGGTTTCACGTTCTTCAGCAGGGTCGCGCCGGTGCCGTTGTCCAGCTTGGCGTTCCAGCCTGCGTCCACTTTGGTCTGCACGTTGTACAGCTGGCCTGCGTTCACGGCGTCCTTGGAGCCTGCGGCGATGTTGCCGTCACCCACGTTGGTGATCACTTTGCCACCGGCGTCGATACCAGCATTGGTGATGCTGGGACCGCCTGCGCCGAAGCTGATCTTGCTGGCGGTGATGTTCTCGAACTCAGGGGATTTGTTCATCATCAGTTTGATGGTGGTCTCGCCGGCATCGCCCGCAGCCACGACGGCTTTCAGGTTCTTGCCGGTGAAGTCGCCGTCAGTCACGGCGTCGCCGGTGGCGACGGTATTGTTCTTGCCGAACCGGTTGGTGGCGCTGCCGCCGTAGGAATCGGTGAACACAACGCCCTTATTGATCTCCTCGATCACGCGGTGCAGCTGACTGCCGTTGACTGCATCGGTGGAGACCGTGCTGATCTGGCCTGCAGCCACACCGGTCAGGATACGGCTCTTGGTGTCGCCGATAGATGCCACACCCATCACGGAGATATTTTTGCCGCCTGTGAAAGTGCGATCCTCGCCATTGATGTTGTAAGACTCGGTGTACTTTATCGTGTCCGGTGTTTTAGACATGGCACCGATAGCCACATCGCCCGTATTCTTCGCCTCAGCCTTGTAGCCGATGGCGGTGCCCTGATAGTCCTTGGCTACCGCGCCTCCGCCGATGGCCACGGCCCGCCTTGCCCCGGTAGTGGCTTTGTTTTTATCAATGCCGCCGGCCACCGCGTCATTGCCGATCGCAATGGATTCCTTGGAGAAAGCCGTGGCGCCGTTATTGATGGCCAGGCTGTCCTGTTCCAGCGCATGGGCGTTGTACCCGATGGCAGTACCCTGGGATCCCCTGGATACCGCACCGCTGCCGATGGCAATTCCCTGCACTTCCTGTGCTATTGCGCCGCTGCCGATTGCAATAGCCTCCAGAGCCCCGGGAGTGGGAGTGTCTTTACCCGCACCGCCTGCTACCGAGTCTTTACCGATAGCGATGGATTCCTTGGAGAAAGCCGTGGCGCCGTTATTGATGGCCAGACTGTCCAGTTCCAGCGCATGGGCGTTGTAGCCCAGAGCGGTGCTCTGTTTCGCGGCGGCCACAGCGTTGGCGCCTACCGCTGTGGAGAACCGTTCTTCATCGGATTTCACCACAGAGTTGATATCCGTGGATCCCGCCAGGCTCCTTTCACCGATTGCGACAGATCCTTTTCCGTATGCCAGTGACAGATCGCTCATCGCGATGGAGTTCCTGCCGTCCGCGGTGGCTCTGAATCCTCCCGCAAAACTGCCTATCCCTGTCGCGGTACTGGCGGCCCCGACACTGGTGGCAACCGTGTTGGCCAATGCCTCAGGCCCTATCACAGTGGCCCCCGTACCTTTAGCGATGGTGGACCTGTAATGCTTCCCCTCATATTCATTTACAAAACCTTTGCCATCTTTAGACAGAGCCTTGCCCAGGTCGAATCCTTTAAACGATCCGAAGTCCGTCCCCAGAAGCGTTTTCCCCTCCGCATTCATAAAATCATCCGTACCTATCGCAATGGAGCCATAGCCCAGCGCACCCACATTGTTGCCAAGCGCCACCGCCTGGTCGGTCACGCTGATGTCCGTACCGAAAGCCACCGGTTGATAAGAGGCCCCTCCGGACGCCGTGTAGGTGATTTCCGAACCGTAAGGACAGCCTGTTGTTGAACCTCTCCAATCTTGCCTAAATCTATCCGGTCAGCAAGCCCTGTTCGATTAGGCTTGCTATCGTATGCCGCATACACCGTATTTCCGATCGGCATGGTGCCTGTAAAAAAGACGGTGCCCAGCACCAATGATGCCACCACTTTTTTTGCCAAACTTCTTTTCTCATACTTGCTCATTATATCCATTCCCTTCTTTCACCTTTATTCTTTGAATCATTCACTAATCTCTTTCATAAGAATTCAAGATCCATTGACAGACACACGAAAAAATCCCTTGCAGAAATAAATGAAGGCTTCTTCTTTCCTTCTTGGTTTACAAAGCCTAGGGATTTGATACATTATATAATAAAATTCCCCAAATCTCAAGAATTTTATTTACTGACAAAAAGAATCTTTTTTCAATTTCAGAAAACAGCATTCTTTTTTTCCGAAAATTCCGATGCGGGATTTTATCCGGACGCTTTCACGTCAGTTTGCGTTCAGGGTTTCGCTTGCTGCTTTCAGCCCATGTCTATATTTCTTTTCCCTGCATCTAATAAAAACGGGGCCTCCACAATCCGGGATTGTGCGAAGGCCCCGTCCGGTATCTGTCAAGAATGACCGTCAGTCCTGTTATTGTTTTTTCGCGAGAAATACTGCGGTTCCCAGGATAAGAATCCCGATCGCTCCGCTGCCGATCCAGAAGAGAACCTGTCCCAGCAGGGCGAATTCCGGATTTCCGGCCACCATCATGCTGTGGTATACCTTGGCGCCCACCGTGGCCATGGATCCAAATCCGAAAGAATAGGCCCACATGGAAAGCGTGAAGCCGTGAGCCACTGTCCAGAAGAACAGACGGGACAGGAACAGCAGGTTCAGCAGGCCATAACCGATGAGGAACTTCACGAAGATGTCAATCTGTCCGCCGTTCACAGCCAGGTAAGCGGCACACCCCACAAAAGCTGGCGCCAGCTGGATGCCGATGATAGGACGGGCGGGAGCGGCCAGCGGGGTGCCGGTGCGCAGACGGTGCAGGATGGCGGCTTCCAGGCTCAGCCAGGAGAACAGGCCGGCGCCGAAGAACAGCATGCCCCAGTCAGGCAGTCCCAAAGCCCCCATGGCGATGGCGCTTGCGAAACTGGCCGCCACCGTTGGCAGATAGATGATGGGCGTGGTGGCGTCCATCTGATGGGTGCCTCTCCACAGGCCGCCGGAGCGGTACGCCGCGAACAGCAGCTGCCCCAGGATGCCCAGTCCGATGAACACATGGCCCACACCGGAGAAGACCGGTAGCAGGGCGATACCCATGAGGATGGTGGTGATGGGGATCAGGCTGAGGAAGCAGCACTGGATGATGTCCTTCAGCTCAGCGGCGGCCACTTCCGGATAGCGCAGCCATTTGTACAGGTAGACGCTCATGAGAAAAACCCATACCACGGTGGCCAGGAAGAACAGTCCGTGGCCCCC
>CALAZX010000029.1 GCA_937926555.1 uncultured Negativicutes bacterium
TTGAATGATAGCAGGAATACTTTTGCACATTTGTGCACAGGTTCCAATCCCTATACAGTTAGTATATAACACTTTTCTCTATTTTCACTACTTTTTGTGTTCCGCATTCACACATAACTGCACAAAAAAGCGCCGGCAGATACCGGCGCCCTCATTTCAGCACGTCTTTCAGATGTCTTTCCCATCAGCGCCGGGGCTGCCGTCCCAGCAGCAGGATGCCCACAGGTCTCCAGCGCAGGGCCGCTTTCTGGATCACCCATCCCGCCGCCATGGAGGACAGCAGGATCAGCACATAATAAAGCAGCACCGGCACCTGGAAGTAGGCCAGGCCCAGCACTCCGAACAGGGAGTAGATCAGGGAGAGGAAATAGGGGTGGATCAGGTAGATCACCATGGAATAGGCGGAGAGCAGCTTCAGGAACCGCAACGGCCGGGACTCCAGCTTCTCCAGCAGGGCGCAGAAGAACATCAGCCAGGCCACGGTGTAGAACAGCCCCTCCGGTGTCAGCTGGGTCAGATATTCCGGCACCCGCTCCAGAGGCGTGCCGCTTTTCCAGAGAGAGAAGAAGCTCCGCAGCATCACGCCGCAGGCCGCCAGGAACACCACACCCGCCGTCAGGAGATGGCCTTTCAGCCAGGCCTTCACCCGGTCCTCGTGGATGGCACCCAGAGCCCCCAGAACGAAGACGAACCCGTAGAACAGGGGGATGTAGTTCACCCGGGCGTTGAGCATCTTCACCAGCAGCGGATACTGGGCCGTCCAGGCCGGATAGATCCAGAACCCGGCGCTCCACCGGTAGAGCCACAGCTGCAGCCCCGCCAGCACCGCCAGGCAGACAGCCGTGCCCAGGGCGGACTTCCGGTCCACCAGGCGGACCAGCCGGCGCCACAGGGGCAGTGTGATGTAGAACCAGAGCAGGATCACCATGAAATAGATATGGTAGCAGCCCTCGCCCAGGAACAGCTTGGTGAGGAGCACCCCGGGATAGAAGGCTCCATCATGGAAGATGTCGTGCCGCTGCCACAGTCCGATATAGAAGAGAGACCATACCAGGTAGGGCACTCCCACGCTGACCAGCCGCTTGCGCATGAAGGAGACGTAATCCAGGGGCCGCTCCAGGGCTCCCCCGGCGAACAGCCCGTAACCGGAGATGAAGAAGAAAGCCGGCACGGCGAAACGGGTGAAGATCTCGAACAGCAGGAACAGGTCCAGCCGCGGCGTGGCAGAGCTCAGCACGAAGCTCCCCACATGGATGCCCACCACGCCCAGCATGGCCAGCCCCCTCAGATTGTCAATCACCAGATTCCGTCTCACCTTGCACACTCCATTCTCTTCCCGGCGCGTCCGCTCTTCTCAATCGCGTCCGTCGCGCATTTTCAATATCTTGATTATACTCTATCACGCCCGAAAACGGAAGGTTTCCCTATTTCCCGGGCAATGAAAAATCCCCGCCTCCAAAGAAGCGGGGATCCGTAAAGTGCGTATTACATTGCGCTTTCCTCAACCGGGTAAACGCTGATCACACGATCGGTACGGCCGGAGCGCTCGAATCTTACAACGCCCTCGATCTTTGCGTAGATGGTGTGGTCTTTGCCCATGCCGACGTTCTTGCCGGGATGGAATTTGGTACCACGCTGGCGAACGATGATGCTGCCGGCGGTCACAACCTGGTTGTCATGAGCTTTGGTGCCCAGACGCTGCGCGTTGGAGTCACGACCGTTGTGGGAAGAACCGGTACCTTTTTTATGTGCATGTAACTGCAGAATAATCTTAAACATTACTTTCACCTCCGTGTTCGTTAAGCCGAACATCTTGTGGACACTGCTCTGCCAATTGCTGCAGGATGCGGAGCATGCTCCCCAGCACAGCCTGGCTTTTAGCGTCCGGAGCGCTCTTAAGCGCTACCTTCAATATGCCTTGATCCTCGTCCGTCGAATAATCGACCGGATAATTCAATTCCTGTTCCAGACCTACAAGCGCCATCTGTGTCACCGCCGACACCCAGGCGCAGAGAACGTTTTCTCCTGCCGGAGCGCCACTTGCGTGACCCCGTGACCGGTAGCGGGTGATATACCCGTCCTTATCCTTGTAGACATCAATGATAATCATGATTATTTCTCGATGGAAGCGATTTTAACAGTCGTGAACGGCTGACGATGACCCATGCGTTTACGGTAGTTGTGTTTAGCTCTGTATTTGAAAATGAACAGTTTCTCGCCTTTGCCGTGTTCTACAACGGTAGCGGTAACTTTAGCACCTTCAACAACAGGTTTGCCTACAGTCACATCACCATCATTTACGATAGCCAGAACGTCTTCGAATACTACTTCTGCGTCTTTCTCAGCGTCGATCTTCTCGATCTGCAGAACGTCGCCTTCGCTTACGCGGTACTGTTTACCGCCGGTTTTAATGATTGCGTACATGTATGTTGCACCTCCCTTATAATAGACTCGCCAATTACGGTACCCTGCTTTCAGGGATTTACGGAACCTCATCGTGCGGTTGGGGACGGACCTATTAGTCCATACTCGGATATATTATCATAGGGAAAAATCCTTGTCAACTCTGAAAGAGGATTTTTTCCCGCCTCCGGAAAAGTTTTTCCTACATATAATAGCGGATGGAATTTTTATACAGGAATCCGGTCCTGCGGTCAGTGACGGGAACGGCCGCGGTCCGGGGCGTCCGTGCGGGATCCGGTGTCGTCCTCCCCGTCATCCCCGTTGTCGGGAATCAGCTCCTCCTGGAACTCCTTTTTCTGCAGGGTCACCAGGAACACCGTGGTCATGATGCCCAGGAAGCCCACGAACTCCGCCCAGGTGAACTCCGTCCCCAGGAGGACGTAGGCCGCGATGGCCGCGGAGACAGGCTCCAGTGTTCCCAGCAGGGTGGCTTTCACGGGACCGATATCCCCCACTCCCTGGAGGAACAGACCGAAGGAGGTGATGGTACCGCCGATGACCAGGAAGCTGAACACCGCCACACCCATGGTGTCAACCTGGGGCATGTG
The DNA here is from genome assembly GCA_937926555.1 of uncultured Negativicutes bacterium. Lineage (GTDB taxonomy): Bacteria > Bacillota > Negativicutes > Acidaminococcales > Acidaminococcaceae > Succiniclasticum. The sequence continues at coordinate 3,012 of CALAZX010000029.1, forward strand.
GGTCCAGGGACGGGCGAACACCAGGAAGAAGAGTCCGCCGGAGAGCATGGCCACCCCCACTGCCGGCAGGGCGCCCCATTTCTGCACCAGGGACTGGGCCAGGACGGTATAGGCCACCGCCGCCACCGCCGAGGCGATGCCCCAGAACAGGGCCTCCTCGGAGATCATCAGGGTGGACAGGTCGCCGCCGGTGGAGATCATCATCACGCCGCCAGTGGCCAGGAAGACGGAGAAAATCTCGATCTTCGTCGGTCTTGTCCATGTGACCAGGGCCACGTACAGCGCCAGCAGCACCACGTTCAGGGACTGGAGCACCGAGGCCGTCCCCGCGTTGCTATGCTGGATGGCGGTCATATAGGTGATCTGGCAGAACAGGAGTCCCGCCACGCCCAGCATCACAGCCTGGAAGAAGTCTTTCTTCGACCGCAGGATGCCCATGACTTTCTCCCGGCACAGGAGCAGCGCCAGCAGGAACATCAGCACCCCGGCGCTGAAAATCCGGACACTGGTGAGCCACACCGAGGTCACGTGGTACGCCCCCAGCAGGAACTGGCTGGAGGTGCCGGAGAGACCCCATAGGCTGGCGCCGGTGGCGGCGAAGATGATCCCTCTTTTTGTATGATCGGTATTCCCGTTCAAGAAAACACCCCTTTCTCTTTCCACAAAAAAGCCCGGCTGCAAGTGCAGCACAGGCTTTTTATTCAACAGTTATATACTTGCTATATAGCGTTCGGATAAAAGTCGTCCGTCAGTTCTCCGCGTTCCAGTCCTTGCACTGTCCCAGTTCGGTGGCTTTCGTCTCTTTTCTGCCATTGCGGACATTGATATGCAGTTCCTGGTTCTTGATGCTCACATTGCAGTCCGGCGGAACGGACTGGGTGATGAATGTATTGCCGCCGATAACGGAGTTTCTGCCGATAACAGTGTCGCCGCCCAGGATGGAGGCGCCGGAATAGATCGTCACATTGTCCTCGATGGTCGGGTGACGTTTCTTGTTCCGCAGTTTCTGGCCGCCGCGGGTGGAGAGCGCGCCGATGGTCACGCCCTGGTACACTTTCACGTTGTCGCCGATGATGGTGGTCTCGCCCACCACGATGCCGGTGCCATGGTCAATGAAGAAATATCTGCCGATGGTGGCGCCGGGATGGATGTCGATACCGGTCTTGCTGTGGGCATACTCCGTCATGATACGGGGGAGCAGGGGCACCTTCAGCTCGTAGAAAATATGGGCCAGCCGGTACACCATGATGGCGTAGAGGCCCGGATAGGAGAAAATGATCTCGTCGATGTTGAATGCGGCGGGGTCGCCGTCGAACTCGGCCTGCACGTCGGTCTCCACATACTCCCGGATCTCGGGGATCTTGCTGAGGAACTGGATGGACAGCTCCTGGGCCCGGTCCATGCACACCTGGTACTCCGCCTCCTCATATTCCGGCAGATAGCGCAGGAACATGGAGATCTGCTTGGTCAGGTTGTAGAGGATATCCTCCACCAGAATCCGCAGGTTATTCTCCACTGTGTAGAAATGGTAGGCCTTGTTGCGGAAATAGCCGGGGAACAGCACCTTCTGGAGCTTCTCGATGATCTCCACCACTTTCTCCTTGTCGGGACAGCGGAACGTGTCCAGCCGGTCGATAGTCCGCCCTTTATTGTAGTCCGCCAGGATATCGGCGGAAAGTCTGTTGATTTTCGTCTCGATATTGTCGTTCATAGTCTTCACCTGTTTTCCCGGATTCCCGGACCTTCCGCAAGCATAGGGAAGCAATCCGCCGTAATCCGTATTCCGGGAGCCGCAGCTCCTCCTCACCCCCCTGTATCGGGGTGCACATTCGTGTTCTATTATTATATCAAATAGCCGCGCCCTTTTACAAGATGTATACATGATTGTTGTGCTTTCCGACCATTGTATTAAATATTTTTTTTAGCTATAATGGATACATATCATGTAAAAATGGTAGCATATTTTGAGAATGGGAAGTGATTTTTTTGTTAGAGAATACCGATAAAGAGATTATGGAAGCGATTCAGCTGGAGAAAGGCCGCCAGCGTGCCAACCTGGAGATGATCGCCTCCGAGAACTTCGCCAGCGTCGCTGTCATGGAAGCCATGGGCAGCGTGCTGACCAACAAGTACGCCGAGGGCTATCCCGCGCACCGCTACTACGGCGGCTGCCAGTTCGTGGACGTGGTTGAGAACCTGGCCATCGAGCGTGCCAAAGAGCTGTTCGGAGCGGAGCATGTCAATGTGCAGCCCCACTCCGGCGCCCAGGCCAACCTGGCGGTATACTTCGCCCTGCTGCAGCCCGGCGACACCGTGATGGGCATGAACCTGTCCCACGGCGGCCACCTGACCCACGGCAGCCCGGTGAACATTTCCGGCAAATATTTCAACTTCATCGAATACGGCGTGGACAAGGACACCCAGCGCATCGATTACGACAAACTGCGTGAGATGGCCCTGGAGACCCGTCCCAAGATGATCGTGGCAGGTGCCAGCGCCTACCCCCGCATCATCGACTTCGCCCGCCTGGGCGAGATCGCCCGCGAGGCCGGCGCCATGCTGATGGTGGACATGGCCCACATCGCAGGCCTGGTGGCTGCGGGACTCCATCCCAGCCCGGTGCCCCATGCGGACATCGTCACCACCACCACCCACAAGACCCTCCGCGGACCCCGTGGCGGTCTGATCCTCTGCAAGGAGAAATACGCCAAGGCCATCGACAAGGCTGTGTTCCCCGGCATCCAGGGCGGCCCCTTGATGCATGTCATCGCCGCCAAGGCCGTGGCTTTCAAGGAAGCCCTGCAGCCTGAGTTCAAAGCCTATGCGAAACAGGTCATCGACAACGCCAAAGTGGTTGCCGAGGAGCTGTCTGCCGCAGGCTTCAACCTGGTATCCGGCGGCACCGACAACCACCTGATCCTGGTTGACGTGCGCAACAAGAACCTCACCGGCAAAGAGGCGGAGAAGATCCTGGACACCGTGGCCATCACCGTGAACAAGAACACCGTCCCCTTCGAGACCGAGAGCCCCTTCGTGACCAGCGGCATCCGTCTGGGCACCGCCGCCCTGACCACCCGCGGCATGAAAGAGGAAGCCATGCACACCATCGGCAAAGTCATCGC
>CALAZX010000030.1 GCA_937926555.1 uncultured Negativicutes bacterium
AAGCCATGGCGGCAGGACCGCGATGGCACAAGAGAACAAGCATTGCCCGAGGGCATTCAGCCGGATACCGCAAGGTGTCCGGTTTTTTATGCCTCCACGGTGAAATTTGTGAGAGAACTGTGAAATTCAGAAAAATGAAGAGAAAATAACAGTTTTCCCCTTGACTATATACCAGGGATATAGGGTAGAGTATAAGTATACCCGATGGGGGACATCCCCCGGATACCATTACAAAACACAAATCATAAATAATCTATTCAAATTCAAGGAGGCTTTTCAAATGACCTGTAAAAAACATGCTGAATACAAACTGCCCGACGATCCCCACGCTAAAGTACGCTACGCAAGCGCTATGCGCCACGTGGAAGCTGCCAAGAAGGCAGGCAAATCCGTAGAGGAGATCCACGCGCTGTTCAAGAAGATCATGGCGTTCGACCCGATCCGCGACTTCGACTCCATCCCCAACGATGAGGCTCACAAGAAGTACCGCAGTGCCGTTCTCCATGCCAAGAAAGCCATGGAAGCCGGCAAATCCAGCGCAGAAGTGCATGAGATTTTCAACAAAGTGCTGCACAGCACCGGCGAAGGCAAATGCAGTGCCGCTCACAAAAAAGCGTAACACTCATTGACCTTTAACCTATAACCATTGACCCTTGCATATACCCGGCCTCCCCGGTTATATGAAGATACATCGAAACACAAAACATTACAAAACACAGAAAAGCAGTTCCGTGCCGTACGGAACTGCTTTTTTCATGCCCGGAAAGCCGGGCAGGGGTATACCGCTATATCCTTATCTTCCGATGCCTTTACCACATCTGATGAGGCCCGTGCCTCACTCCTCAGCATCCGCCATGGCCACCTGGAGGAACAGCTTCGTCACGTAGTCATCGGTGTTCTCCGTGAACCAGTGGTTGGCGATGGGGAGGATGTACACGTCGCTGGAGGGGACCATGCCGTTGGCAGCCAGGAATTTCTTCAGCCGCCGCACCAGGTCCTCCGCGTTCTCGTAGTAGGTGCCGGTGAAGCAGATCTCGCAGTACATCCCCGCCGGCAGGACCTTCTTGGTGATGGAGTCGTGGCCGCAGAGGTTCCCCGTCAGGGTGTAGAAGCCCCGGGACAGGGTGGGGCGGCCGTTCTCGAAGAAATCCTCCCGGCCGATGATCCAGCCGCACTTCTTCTCCAGCACAGACCGCTTGTGCATGTTCTGCCGGGAAGCGGTGGCGAAGAGGGTGATCCGTTCCTTGTCGCTCTCCAGGTCCTGGACCATCTGGAGCTGCAGGTGCTGCTCACCCCGCCACTGGAGGGTGAAATGCCCCATGAGGAACTCCTGCTTCTCCCGCTCCACCTCCAGGTTGGAACGGATGGTGGCGATGGCATCCCGGATCCGCTGGTTCTCCCGGATGGCAGCGGCGCACTC
>CALAZX010000031.1 GCA_937926555.1 uncultured Negativicutes bacterium
GCTGGTGGTGCCGGCAACGGTGGAGGACGTGGCGGCTGTCCTGTCCTTCACGAAAGAGAACAGTCTGCCGCTGACCGTCCTGGGCAACGGCAGCAATGTGCTGGTACGGGACGGCGGCATCCGGGGCGTGGTGCTGAAACTGGGCAACGCCCTGAAAGAGTGCCGGCAGGAGGGGAACCGGCTGCGTTTCGGCAGCGGCGTGCCTCTCTCCAAAGCATCCAGACTGGCCTATGAGGCGGGTCTCACCGGCATGGAATTCGCTGTGGGCATCCCCGGCAGCATCGGCGGCGCGGTCTATATGAACGCCGGTGCCTATGACGGGGAGATGAAAGATGTGGTCACTCATGTGAAAGTGATGACCCTGGACGGGGAGATCCGCGACCTCTCCGCCAAAGAGATGGATTTCTCCTACCGCCATTCCATCCTCCAGACCTCTGGAGACATCGTCCTTGAGCTCACCGTGGAGATGGAGCAGGGGGATCCGGAGAAAATCCGGGCGAAGATGGATGACTTCAGCCACCGCCGCTCCAGCAAGCAGCCCCTGGAGATGCCCAGCGCCGGCAGCACCTTCAAACGTCCCGCCGGCCATTTCGTCGGGCCCATGATCGAGGAGTCCGGCCTGAAAGGCTACCGTGTGGGCGGCGCCGAGGTGTCGGTGAAACACGCGGGCTTCGTGGTCAACGCAGGCGGAGCCACGGCGCATGACGTGCTGCAGCTGATTGACGAGATCAGGAAAATAATCCGGGAACGGTACGGTGTGGAACTCCAGCCCGAAGTGATGGTGCTGGGGGAGGAGAAATGACGCCGACTCTCCGGTGAGAGAACGAGGAGAGCTTTCCGGCGGGCGGGACCTTCCGGAAACTTTCTATTTATAAGAGGATCTGCAACCATGACAAATGTCTACGATTTGATACAGGATTTATATGACGGCGACGATGGCTGGAGCCAGTATCTGCGCCGGGAATACGCCGAGGAGTTCATCCGCCGGGAAGCCTTCCGGGGCGCCGGTGAGGAGGAGCTCCTGGATATCTGGGCACAGGTTGTGTCCCTGGTGATCTACTGCGGCAACACCGGTGTCTACATCGGCGACATGAGCAGTGAGGATTTCATCGGCTGTGTCGGCTGGTGCGGCCGGAATATCGCCGACTTCGTCGTTGACGCCGAGAGCGCCGAACGGTTCCTTACCGTGTCCGACCGGTTGCTCCATTACCTGCGCCGGCGCAATGCCGTTTTCAAGACGGACGGCCCCCGCAAGGCCCTGGAGAAACTGGTGGGCGAGGACGGCACGATGAATCTGCTGAACGGGGACGGCACCTTCAAGGACAGCTATGAGCGGTTCCGTTTCAACATTGTGCCGGACCTGCCGGTGAAGGTGTTCGTCAACATCGGCACCAAGCTGGAGCAGCTGACCCAGCTGATGCACCAGTATTTCTCCGCACCCCGTTACCGGTATGACCTGGACCGGGCCTCCATGCTTTTCTTCGGTTTCGTGCCGGAAGGGAAGCTGCCGGATCCGGAGGATGACGAGGCTTTCCACGCTTTCTGGGAATACTTCATCTTCGACTACCGTCTGATCAAGGACTCCCGGAAGCCCCTGGAGAAATTCTATATCTACTATAAACGCTACCACAAGCCGGACACCCGTGAGAATAAGGGCAACCTGAGCCTCCTGGAGGCGCTTCTCAAGGCCCGGCTGGTGATGTTCACCGTGAACCGTTTCGATGGCAAGACAGGATGGCATTCCTGCCGGGATTTCTTCACCGGCGACGTCTACAAGCTGAGCCTGCCCATCGACGACAACTATGACACCCGCGGCCTGCTGTTCAGCGGCCATGTCATGGAAGACGGCAACC
>CALAZX010000032.1 GCA_937926555.1 uncultured Negativicutes bacterium
CACATTTTTCTTCATACAGATTACTCCCTTACTCATTTCTTGTACTGCCTGTATAGATCGGGACCACGTCTTCCGGTCGGGAGGATGGGCCTTCTGGACATAGAACATACCTTATTGCCCCATTTCCGGGTCAGCCCTACATCAGGAGAAACTGCCCGTTTTCATGTCAGAATTTCAATTCCTACTAATCAGATAAAATATATTCCTTTAAGAGTATATAAGAATTCTTATAAAATTAAAACCCTTATTTCCCAAAAATGTATACTTTGACTTCGATTAAGAATTTTTATTTATATGAAAATTTCAGTTTTCCTAAGAATAAAGTTGATTCTCTTCCACTGATAAATTGCTGTATCCTTTTTATATCGGCATTTTTCAGGATTACTGTATGTTCGCGGAACTTTTCATTCTGTTAGCAGTTTAAAAGGAACAGAGGAGGGAGCTTTTTCGTTTTCTTTTCGCTGTCCTCATCCTCCCCCTCTCCCCCCACAGGATTTTCCCACAAAAAAATCCCTCCCGGAAAATCCGGAAGGGATCTGATTGCCTGCAAGAAATACGGAGACATCCGTACAGCTATATGATTGTCTTCTGTCCCGCTTCCTGTCGACTCTTATTCGCCGGCCTTCTTGCCCTGGAGGAACAGCCACATGGGGCCTGCCAGGAAGATAGAAGTGTACGCGCCGCTGGCGAAACCTACCAGCATGGCGAAGGAGAAGTTGTGGATCGTCTCGCCGCCAAAGAGGAAGATTGCCACGATGGCGAACAGAGAGGTCAGCACGGTGTAGCAGGTACGGGTCATGGTGGACCAGATGCTGGTGTCGATCAGCTGGGTCACCGTCTCGCTGCGGCGGTGGGTTTTCAGGTTCTCACGGATACGGTCGAAGATAACGATGGTACCGTTGATGGAGTAACCTACAACCGTCAGCAGCGCCGCCACGAAGCTGGAGTCGATCTCCATCTGGAAGAGGGAGAAGTAGCTCAGTGTAACGGACACGTCGATCATCAGCGCGATGATGGCCGCCAGCGCGAACTTGAACTGGAACCGGATACTGATGTAGATGATCATCAGCACCCAGGAGATCAGGATCGCCATGATGGCCTGCTGGATCAGCTCGCCGCCGATGGTGGCGCCCACGTTCTCCACGCGGAGAGTCTGGTAGTCGCCCAGTTTCGTCTTCAGGTCAGCCATGACAGCGGTGCGCTCCGTGTCGGGGATCACCGCGGTGCGGATGAGGACGCCGTTGGCTTCCACCGCATTGCTGTCCGAACTTTCCAGCTGGATGATGGCGTTGCCCAGGTCATGTTCCTTGAGGACATCGCGGACCTGCGCCACTTTCACCTGCTGGTCGAATTTAAGCTCCATGATGCTGCCGCCGGTGAAGTCGATACCCAGGTTGAAACCGCGGGTGATCATGGAACCGAAGCCCACCAGGAGGAAGATTGCCGTGATTGTGAAGAAAATCTTCCAGTTTTTAACGATAGAGAATTTTTTCATTTATTTCTCCACCTCCTTGGTCTTCGGTGCTCCGGTACCAAACCAGGCGGGATTGCTTGTGAAGTTCGCGTTGATGAGGAACTTCAGCAGGAATTTCGTGATGGTGACAGCACTGAGCATACTCAGCAGGACACCGATGGCCAGCGTGACGGCGAAGCCTTTTACGGGGCCGGTGCCCAGGTAGAACAGTACCGCACAGGCGATCAGCGTGGTGATGTTGGAGTCAAGGATGGTCACCAGTGCGCGGGAGAAACCGCTGTCCATAGCGCGGCGCAGGGTTCTGCCCAGGCGTACCTCCTCCTTGAAACGCTCGAAGATCAGCACGTTGGCGTCAACCGCCATACCGATCGACAGGATGATGCCGGCGATGCCCGGCAGTGTCAGGGTGGCGTTGAGATAACGCATCACCAGAAGCAGCATCATGACATACAGCAGCAGCGCGATGTCCGCTACCAGTCCGGACAGACGGTAGAACAGGATCATGAACACGAAGATGCCGATGACGCCGATGACGAATGCCTTCTGGCTCTTCACTTTGGAGTCCATACCCAGGGTCGGGCCTACGGTACGGTTCTCCAGGATTTCCAGTTTCACGGGGAGAGAACCGCTGCGCAGCAGCACTGCCAGGTTCTGTGCCTCCTCGATATTGCGGGAGCCGGTGATCTGTGCGCGGCCGCCGGTGATGGCTTCCTGCACAACCGGTGCGGTGAGCACCTCACCGTCCAGGGTGATGGCGATCTGCTTGCCCACGTTGCGGGCGGTCAGCTGACCGAACTTGTCCCCGCCCTCGCTGGTGAACTCCAGGTTTACCACGGCGCGGTTGCCGTTGCCCATGGACGCTTTCGCGTCTTTCAAGTCGGTACCGGTCATGACAACCTTGCCCTGCTGGTCCTTGAATTCCAGCATGGCGGTCTTGCCCAGCATGGCGATAGCTTTCTCCGGATCTTTGACGCCGGGAAGCTCCACAATGATACGGTCTTTGCCCTGACGCTGTACCACAGGTTCCGTCAGGCCCAGGCCGTTGACACGTTTCTCGATGATTTTGGACGCGCGCTCCAGCGCATCGTCGTTCACTTTGTACTGGGGTGTATCCACAGCCTGCAATACGACGTGGGTGCCGCCCTGCAAGTCCAGACCCTGTTTGACCGTATTGGCCAGCGGACGGATATACATGCAGAATCCGCCGATGATGGCCAGTGCGACTACCAGGAACTTGCCAAATTCATTCCATCTCAAGATTATTTTCCCCTTTCATCTGATCGTAGCTGTTTTCTTCGGTCAGGACGCCGTCCACCAGGCAGTCCCAGGGGTCCGTGGGGATATCATCGCAAAGCAGCGCCTCGCAGGTGATTCCCAGCTTCAGACCCCGGGTCTGCGGCAGAAAACGGTCGTAATAACCGGCTCCCCGTCCCATCCGTCTCCCATCTCTGGTGAACCCGGCTCCGGGCACCAGGATGAGGTCGATTGATCCGGGGGATAAAAACGTACAGGGTTCGGGGACGGTACGGATACCGTAACGGTCCAGGGGCAGATTGTCCAACCGTTCCAGCCGGGCAGCCCGGAATTCCGTAGCGGAGACGATGAAGGGAACAGCTACTGTTTTTCCCCGGCGCAGCGCTTCGCGCAGCACCCCGTCCACAGAGATCTCTTTATTGAAGGACAGATATCCCAGGACCGTGTCCGCCTTCCGGAAGGCCTCCGATTCCAGGATACGGCGGCAGACCCCTGCGCTCCAGGTGTCCACCGCCTCATCGGTGAAAGCCGCCGCCCGCCGGAGAACCTCCTTGCGCAGCAGCTTCTTCGCCGTTCTGTCCTGCTCTGTCTTTCCGCTCATCCTATCCCTCCTCTGTACAGAACGCTTTACTTGAAAAGAGGTCAGTTCTCGCCTTTTTCAGCCCGTTCCTGTTTGGCGGGATCCTGGAAACCGCTGATGGCGGAGCGAACGAATTCAATCTCCACGCCTTCAGACACTTCCAGCGTGATCTTATCCTGGCCCACATTGGTCAGGACACCCATCATACCGCCGATGGTAACCACTTTGTCACCCTTCTTCAGGGAATCCAGCATACGCTGACGCTTCTGCTGGTCTTTTTTCTGGGGTCTCCACAGCATGAAATAGAAAATAGCCGCCATCAGTATAAAAGGCCAGATGGCACCTACCATGCCGAATGCATTGCCGTCCATAAAAACACCTCCTGGTTGATTGTATAAAATAACATAGAACATTATATCAAAAAAACAGTAATTTGTCCTAATAAAACTGGCGGAACCGCCAATTTCCTTCCGGACAACCTGTCTCATGATCTGTTTTCAAGCTGCTTCGCAACTTTTCCAGCCGGATTTCAACCGGATTCCGACAGATTCCGGCTGTCCTCCCCTGCCGTGAACCGGCAGTTTCCTATGCCGCCGGAGCCATGATCCCCGGCAGCCGGTTCATGCCTGCCCTCAGATGTCCGCGGGGCGGGCGTCGTTCTCCTCCCAGTTGTTCCAGAAGTCCCGGCGGAATTCCTGGAAACGGTCCTCCTCGATGGCTTCCCGGATCTGCTTTGTGAAGCTCAGCAGGAAGTGGAGGTTGTGGATGGAGAGCAGCCGCAGGCCGAAGGTCTCCTCCGCCTTGAACAGATGGCGGATATAGGCCCGGGAGAAATTGCGGCAGGTATAGCAGTCGCAATGCTCGTCGATGGGCCGGAAGTCCTCGGCGTACTTGGCGTTCCGCACGACCAGACGCCCTCTTGACGTCATGGCGGTGCCGTTCCGCGCCACCCGGGTGGGGAACACGCAGTCGAACATGTCAAAACCCAGGTTCACACCCTCCAGGATGCAGTCCGGCGTGCCCACGCCCATGAGGTAGCGGGCTTTCTGCTTGTCCATCACTTCCGTGGTGTGGGCCAGGATCTCGTACATCAGCGGTTTCGGCTCGCCTACGCTGAGGCCGCCGATGCCGTAGCCTGCGAAATCCATCTCCTGCAGGGCCTGGGCGCTCATCTTGCGCAGCTCGGGATACATGCCGCCCTGGACGATGCCGAACAGGGACTGGTCCTCACGGGTATGGGCCTCCAGGCACCGTTTCGCCCAGCGGGTGGTCCGGTTGGTGGACCGCAGCGCGTAGGCGTGGTCCGCCGGATACGGGATGCACTCGTCGAACACCATGGCGATGTCGGCGCCCAGCTCCTCCTGGACCCGTACGGACACTTCCGGGGAGAGGAACTTCTTGGACCCGTCGATATGGGACCGGAACGTCACGCCCTCCTCGGTGATCTTGCGCATGGCGCCCAGGCTGAACACCTGGAAGCCGCCGCTGTCGGTGAGCATGCCCCGCTTGTAGTTCATGAAGGAATGCAGACCGCCGGCCTTCTTCACCAGCTCGCTGCCGGGACGGAGGAAGAGATGGTAGGTGTTGGCCAGGATCACCTGGCTCTCCATGTCATACAGCTCCTCCGGGGACAGGGTCTTCACTGTCGCCTGGGTTCCCACCGGCATGAACATGGGGGTCTGGAAAGTGCCGTGAGGCGTATGGAGACGTCCCCGTCTGGCCTTTCCCCTGCTGTCTTCTTTGATCAGTTCATAAGTTACTGCGTGCATAAAAACTCCTTTAATCCTTTTTCTGTCCTGCGTCTTCCGCAGCGGAGGCCGGATTGCCTTCCGGTCCGTGGAGACGTGTGATGAACATGGCGTCGCCGAAGGAGAAGAAACGGTATTCCTCTTTCACGGCGGTCTCGTAGGTCCGCAGCATCAATTCCCTGCTGGACAGAGCGGACACCAGCATCAGCAGTGTGCTCTGGGGCAGGTGGAAGTTGGTCACCAGCGCATCCACGAAACGCCATTTGTAACCGGGATAGATGAATATGTTGGTCCAGTTGCCGCCGGCCTTGATGGTGCCGTCAGCCCCTGCGGACTCCAGGGTGCGCACCGCGGTGGTGCCCACGGCCACAATCCGCCGTCCCTGGGCCTTGGCCCGGTTGATCGCCTCAGCCGCCTCGGGGGAGACGCTGTAGAACTCCTTGTGCATCTGATGGTCCTCGATGTTGTCCTCGCTGACCGGGCGGAAAGTGCCCAGACCCACGTTCAGAGTAACGAAGACCTCCTCACAGCCCTTGTCCTTGATCTTCTGCAGCAGCTCCTTGGTGAAATGGAGCCCTGCGGTAGGCGCCGCGGCGGAGCCGGGATCCTTGTTGTAGACGGTCTGGTACCGCTCCTTGTCCTCCAGGGGAGCCGTGATATACGGCGGAAGCGGGGTCTCGCCCAGCCGGTCCAGAATCTCCTCGAACACCCCGTCAAAAGTGAACCGGGCGATACGGCCGCCGAAATCGGTATAGTCGATGATCTCGCAGCTCAGGTCCTCGGAGAAGTTGATCTTCGCCCCTACACGGAGCTTCTTGCCCGGGCGCACCAGCACTTCCCAGTCCCGGTTGTTCATCCGGGTCAGGAGAAAGACCTCCACATGGGCGCCGGTGTCCTTGTGGCCGAAAAGCCGGGCCGGGATGACACGGGTGTCGTTGAACACCAGCAGGTCGTCCGGACGGAGATAGTCCACCAGGTCGTAGAAGTGGCGGTGCTCGATCTCGCCGGTCTCCTTGTCCACAACCAGCAGCCGGCTGTGGTCACGGGGTTCCATGGGATGCTGTGCGATCCGCTCTTTCGGCAGTTCATAGTCAAAATCTGTTACTTTCATTTCCACGTCTTCTTTCTTTATTCAGTATCGCTTTTCTGTCTATCGCTGACCCTTCCGCAGAAGGGGGATAATCATGTCTGACGCCGGGTCCGGCCACTGGTACAGTGGCGGCCGCACCCGGTCCGTTGCTGTGGCGCCGCAAGCCTGCCGCGCCGTCCGGTCATGCCGGAATCCGGAAGCGCCCGGCAAAACCGCCGACCTGGCGGTCCTGTTCCCCACCGCTCAGTAGAGCCGCACCGGATAGGTGCCGGGATAGTAATGGGCCAGGATGGTCTTCCAGTAACCGGAAGCTCCTTCCGGCGCCTGGTCGGCCATGCCCTTGGCGCCCCATTTGCTGAGTCCCATGCCCCGTCCCAGTCCTTTTCCCCGGAACAGCAGCAGCTCGTCATTGCCGCCGGACAGGACATGGTATCCGGGGATCACCTGACGCCAGATTGGCGTGTCACGGCCTTCCACCCGGATGGGGATCTCTTTCCTGTCCACCTCCATCCCCCAAGCGTTCTCCAGGGAGACGGACAGCTTGTCCGGCACATCGTCCAGGGGGTAGATCTCGAAGTAGGTGCTGCTCAAAGCCAGCATGTCAGCGAACTCCTCTCCGTCGATGGAGGCGCTCCCCTTCTCCCCCTGCCAGAAGATGTTCTTGATGCGGCCGCTGGGAAGCCGGTCATGCCGGTTCCCGTCTTTCAGCATGGAGATCCGGTAGCCCGCCAGGGGTCCCATATTATAGCCGTTCTGGGCCAGGAGCCGCCGGATGGTGGACACTTTGATTTTCTTCTCCCAGGTGAACTGGGGGCAGTCCTGGTCGAAATCCTCCACGGAGACCAGATACGGGATGTCCCGTCCCAGCGCCTCCGCGGCGGACACCGTCCTGCCGCCGCTGCTCTCGCAGGTATAGGTGGCGGCGGGATGTCCGTCATAGTAGAGGACCTGCCCCGCCGTGGGGCTGGCGGCCTCTATCACGTTGTCGTTTTCCCCGCGGACGCCGCCGTAGAAGAACTCCGGCTCGGTGGCCCGCACCGCATAGAGGGGGCTCTCCGGATGGCTCCGGTAATACCAGGCCAGGCTCCGGACGGCCACCGCCTGGGCCCGGATGGCGTCATCCGGCCAGATGGGCTCCGACTTGGCGGAGAGCACCGCGTCCACATACCGCTCCAGGGGCAGCCGGTTCACCACGGTCAGGTTCCTGTCCCCGTCCACCAGCCACACCAGGAGGTCGCCCCGGTAAGGCTGCTTGTTGACGAAGAAGCTGTTCCCCGCCGCCGGCACCAGCAGGCTCCCGGAAGGGACCCGGGTCTTGCCGATCCGCACCTGCCCGCTGTCGGTAGAGATGAAATACCGTCCCCCCTCCACCGTGATCTCCCTTCCCGCCGGCGTTCTCACCGTGAAAGGGTCGGCGCAGCGGAGCTCCGCTGAAAACTGGGCAGTGACCAGTCCGATGTCGATGGGAGGTCCGTCACTCCGTTCCGGAGAAGCGCCGCCGCTCCGGATGCCGCCTGCCGCCAGTACAGTGCCGGGCAGCTGCAGGACAAGCAGCAGACAGATGCATAACAGCAGTCTGCCGGCTGACGTCCCCGTGTTCCTGTCTCTCTTCATAGTCATTCCCCTGTTCTCCGCTGTATTCTCCGCTCCGGACCGGCCACAAGGGCCGGTTCTGTCATTTGAACAGGATGGTGTCCTGTTTCCGCAACTGGATGATCTTCTTGGTGATGCGGGTGAACTCCGGCGGTTCCTCCTGGCCGGGCTTCTTCCACTCCATATAGCGGTCCCGCTCGCTGAACACGCAGCCGCAGTAGGGCTGCCGGTACAGACCCAGCTCCAAGCTCAGCTCCACGCCCCGCTCATAGCCGGTGCGCCAGTCCTCGTAGTAAAACGGGATGCCGAACTCCCGGGATGCGTCCTCGGCGGCTTTGCGTATCAGGTCATGTTTCTGGTACGGGCTCACCAGCAGGGTGGTGCTGAACGCGTCGAACCCGTGGTCCACAGCGTATTTCGCCGCATAGCGCAGCCGCATCCGGTAGCAGAAGGCGCAGCGGATGGTGGGCTCCTCCAGCATCCCCCGGACACATTCCTCCAGGGGATAGGTCTTGTCGATGACCAGGCGGTACTCCTTCTTCTCCGCCAGGTCCCGCAGGGCGGCCAGACGGCGCTTGAACTCTTTATACGGATGGATGTTGGGATTGTAGTACAGGATGGTGAAATCCACCCCGTCCTGGGTCAGCTTCTCCGTCGGATAGCAGGCGCAGGGTCCGCAACATGCGTGTAACAGTACTTTCATGTTTCATTCCTTCTCTTGCTCGTTTGTCTCTTTACCGGCCGCTCACAGCAGCGCCGGCTCCTCCTCCCCGGGGAAAGGGATCCCCAGGTAGCGGTAGGTCTCCCGGGTGGCCATGCGGCCCCTAGGTGTGCGCTGGAGCAGTCCCAGCTGCATCAGGTACGGCTCAATCACATCCTCGATGGTGCCGGCCTCCTCGCTGACAGACGCCGCGATGGTCTCGATGCCCACCGGGCCGCCGCCGAAGGTCTTCACCAGGCTGTTGAGGATCCGGTAGTCGTTCCGGTCCAGGCCGAACTGGTCCACTTCCAGCCGGGCCAGGGCCTCGTCCGCCACTTTCTTGTCGATGGTGTTCTTGTGGAGCACCTGGGCGAAGTCCCGCACCCGCTTCAGCAGGCGGTTGGCCACTCGGGGGGTGCCCCGGGAACGCCGGGCGATCTCCATGGCGCCGTCCTCGTCAATCTCGGTGCCGATGATGCCGGCGGCACGGTTGACGATAATGGCCAGCTCCTCCGGCTTGTAGAACTCCAGCCGACACCGCACGCCGAAACGGTCGCGCAGCGGGGCGGAGATGGAGCCCAGCCGGGTGGTGGCTCCGATCAGGGTGAATTTCGGCAGGTCCAGCCGCACACTGCGGGCGCTGGGGCCCTTGCCGATGATGATGTCCAGGGCGTAGTCCTCCATGGCGGAGTAGAGAATCTCCTCCACGGTCTTGGACAGGCGGTGGATCTCATCGATGAAAAGGACCTCCCCCTCCCCCAGGTTGGTGAGGATGGCGGCCAGGTCGCCCTGCCGCTCGATGGCGGGACCGGAAGTCACCCTGATGTTCACATGCAGCTCGTTGGCGATGATGTTCGCCAGGGTGGTCTTGCCCAGACCCGGAGGTCCAAAGAGCAGCACGTGGTCCAGTGCCTCCTCACGGGCCAGTGCCGCCCGGATGAAGACATCCATGTTCTCCTTGACCTTGTTCTGCCCGATGTATTCTGTCAACAACCGCGGGCGCAGGCTGTATTGCCAGGTGTCACCCTCGCCTTCCTGCCCCGCGATGATACGGTCATCAAACTCCATGGTCGACTCCTTCCTCCTACTTCGCGAACAGCTTCAGCGCCTGACGGATGATGTCCTCGCTGCTGAGCTTCTTGTAGTCCTTGATCTTCCGGATTACCGGCAGGATCTCGGAGTTGGCGTAGCCCAGGGATACCAGGGCCTCCACCGCGTCGTTCACGTTGTCACTGCCGGTACCGCTGACAGCCGCCACGAAAGCGCTGTCGTCCCCGTCCGGATCCAGGTCCATGGAGCCCACCTTGTCCTTCAGCTCCAGAATGAGCCGTTCCGCCGTCTTCTTGCCGATGCCGGGCAGCTTGGTCAGCACCTTCATGTCCCGGCTCTGGATGGCCAGATAGAAAGATTCCGGCGAGATGGCGGAGCAGATTCCGTTGGCTCCCTTGGGTCCCACACCGCTGACGCCCAGCAGCATGGTGAACAGCTCGTAGGTCTCCTGGTCCAGGAAGCCGTACAGCAGGATCGCGTCCTCCCGCACCGCCGTATAGGTCAGTGCCCGCAACTCGTTGCCCAGCACCAGCTTGCCCAGCTGGTTGGCCGGCATGAAAACTCTGTAGCCCACGCCTCCTGCGGTCTCCAGCAGGCAGAAATCCTCTCCCAGGTATGCGATTTTCCCTGTTACCGATCCGATCATCCCGTCACGCTCCTATATGCTCTCCGTTATTCCGCAATTCTATTTCTTCCCTCCCCGGCCACCGGTGCCCCGCAGCTCCGCAGGTTCCCGTGCCCGGAAGGGCTGTATCCGATTGTCAGGCTGTCCTTCTGTGATCCGGCCGCCGCCCTGCCTCGCCGCAGGATTGCGCCGCCGTCACTTCCGGTCCAGCTGTTTCCAGCGGACGGCGCTGGCGCAGTTCAGTCCGCAGATGGCCATGGCCAGTGCGTCCGCCGTGTCGTCCGGTTTTATCTTCTCTTTGATGTTCAGCAGCCGCTGGACCATGAAGATGACCTGGTTCTTGTCGGCTTTGCCGTACCCCGTCACGGCCAGTTTCACCTGCATCGGGGTGAACTCCATGATGGGGAGGTCATGCTCCGCCGCGGCCAGCAGCACAACGCCCCGGGCCTGTCCTACCGGAATGGCCGTGGTCACGTTGCGGTTGAAGAACAGTTTCTCGATGGACATCACATCCGGCTTGAAATGCTCGATGATATCCGTGATGTCCTCATGGATCTTCTTCAGGCGCATCTCCGGCGCCATGTCCTTGTCCGTGAATACGGAACCGTAAAAAATCGGCCGCATCCGGCTGCCTTCCATTTCCACTATGCCATACCCGCAGATGGCCGTACCCGGGTCTATTCCTAATGCCAGCATCTGTTCCTCACTTATCTGTCTCTCCGGTCAATGTGCTCCGTCCTGCCGTATGAAAAAAAAGGCAGGCTCTGAAGCCTGCCTGCTTTCTTATTCCTCGTCCTCGTCGGGCAAGTCAGCGTTGGTGTAAACTTCCTGAACGTCGTCCATGTCTTCGAACATGTCGATCAGTTTCTGCATCTTCTCAGCGTCTTCGCCTTCCAGCGCGGTCATCGTGTCGGGAACCATGGTAACTTCTCCCATAGCCACTTCGATGTTGTTGTCCGCCAGGGCTTTCTCCACTGCATCGTAGTCTTCAGGTTCGGTGACAATCTCGAAGCAGTCGTCCATGGACTTGATATCCTCGGCGCCGGCCTCCAGTGCGATCATCATCACTTCGTCCTCATCGTAGCCGTTCTCTTTGTCGATGGTGAAGACACCTTTGCGTTTGAACATCCAGCCTACAGAGCCGGTCTCGCCCATGTTGCCGCCGTGTTTGGAAAATGCGTGGCGCACATCGGCTGCGGTGCGGTTACGGTTGTCGGTCAGCACGTCCAGCATCACTGCGATGCCTGCCGGGCCGTAGCCCTCGTAAGTGATCTCCTCGTAGTTCGCTCCGTCGGTCTCGCCTGCGCCTTTCGCGATGGCGCGGTTGATGTTGTCTTTCGGGATATTGTTGGCTTTCGCTTTTGCCAGAGCCAGTTTCAGACGGGTGTTACCAACCGGGTCAGAGCCGCCCATGCGTACGGCGATGGTGATCTCACGACCGATTTTGGTGGTGATTTTGCCTCTTGCTGCGTCAGCTTTGCCTTTTTTGTGTTTGATATTTGCCCACTTAGAATGTCCGGACATTTCGATTCCTCCAATTGTATTTATCTAACGTTGAAACGTTGATTTTAGCTATTCAATTATACACTATTTTAGCCGTTCTGACAAATTTTTTATGGATTTTCAGAGAGCCTCCCGCCCCATTCCCAAACAGTTTCCTTCATAAAAGGGACTTCCGGCGGACATCTTCCCGATGTCACCGGAAGCCTTGATGGAAATCGCGTTCCTGTCTATCCCGCTCAGGATTCCTTCACCTCGAAGTCAAGCCGCTTCACAGCGTCCACCGCATCCGGATTCTCCGTGCTGATCCGCTACTTGTGAATCTTTGAATTCGCCGCAAAGTATCACTACAAAATCTACTATGGTCCAAATGCCGAAAAGCCCAAGTGTCAAAATCATGAAAATACCAGACACGATGCGCCCGACATAAAACCTGTGTACTCCTAAGCCTCCAAAGAAAAAACACAATATGGTAGCAACAAGACGACTCTTTGAACTTGAATTTTCATAATAATATGTCTGCCTCCTTACAGGTGTTCCACAATTAGGACAAACCGTTACTCCAGAAGCCAATTCATTTCCACAATACTGGCAATACATAATAACACTTTTTGATGTCGCAAGTTATAAAAAAACTACATATTTCCAAAAGACAGAAAATACC
>CALAZX010000033.1 GCA_937926555.1 uncultured Negativicutes bacterium
TGGTAACACAAAACATATGATTCTGTCAAGTGTTTACATATCTTTTTTCTATTTTTATTATTTTGACGGTTTCATTCCCGCATTTATCTTCCATTATCTTCCATTTTCCGCTTTCATTCCCGCATTTCTCCTGCCGGGTTCCGCGCTTCACTCCCCGTTCCACTGTCTCCGTTGTTGTCCAGCCCGCCACCGTCAAAAGCACAAAAAGAGCGTATGCCCCCGCATACGCTCTTTCATATACAGTACTGCGATTCAAAATCCGTCAACGGAGCGCATCCATGACATCGCCCCCCGATTCACACTCTGCGGCACTACTCCACGGTCCCACCTTCAATATTATTTGATGAAGTTGAAAATCCGCTTCGCCTCAAGCAGCCGTACCAGCGCCTTCAGCTTCTTGGCCCGGTACTCCTGGTTCCTCCCCCATAAAGAGATTTTCCAGCCGGATACCTTGCCGCTCATATCCTCGTCCAGCGGGAAATGGATGAAGAATCTCCGCAGGTCCTTGTTGGGGAATTCCTGCACGAAACGGACATAGGCGTCCAGCAGGTTCCGCTGGGGGCCGGAGAACGGCAGCTCCAGCCTGCCGGCTTCAGCATAATACTCCATGAACTGACGGATTCCCGCCTCATAACGGTCAAAACCCATCCGGCGGATCCGCTCTCCGGTCCCTTCCTCACAGACAGGCACCATGTGCCCCGCTTCCTCCTTATAGCCCAGGCACTGGCCTTCCGGCGCCTTGCAGAACGTCTCGAACCGGTCCCAGACATCCAGGTCCGAGCAGAAGTTGGACACGGTGAGATGCTTCAGCGGATGCTGCCAGGATTTGAAGTAGAATGCCTCCAGTCTCCCGGGCAGGGACCCGTTGATCAGCTCCAGCTCCATGTCCAGTGTCTGTCCCGAACCGAACAGGTCCACAAAAGCCGGGCGGCCGCTGAAGTCCAGCTCCTGATTCAGGTAACGGCGGACCGGGCCGCACTTCTCCCCGTCCTTCTCCGCCTCCAGCCGCCATACTTTCCGCGATCCATACAGGTATACCGTTCTCACCGTCAGGTTCCGGGAGGCGATCAGCCTGTCAGCCATGATTTTCAGGATATAGCCGTCACGGGCGATGAAGTACAGATGGGTGACGCCGCGCACCGCGCACTGCTCCAGGATCCACTCCACGAACTGGACCATGATGGGACCGGCGAACTGATGGCCCACCGAGTACATAAAACTGCCGTCCCCATTGTGCAGGCGGCAACGTTTGGATGCACCTACCAGCAGCTGGGCATAGGCGTCGCTCTTGCAGTTTGCCTCCAGATACCGCTCAAAGGCATTCCCTTCGGGAGCGGGAACCTGCATCGTATGGATTCCCTTGGAGGCCGGCACTTTCACATCGCAGCCCGGATTGTCGCCGATATGGATCCACCGTTTGGCATCCACCAGTTCCCTGTCCTTCACAATGTCAAACAGCGCGCCGCTGCTTTTGGTCTTCAGATACTCGGAAGATACATAGAGGGGAACCTCCGTCAGAGCCGGATCCGCCTGCCCAAGCATCTTGCGGATCGCGGATGCCGGCAGGTACATATTGCTGATGAAGCAGACCTTTCGTCCGCTCTTCAGCAACGCCACCACATCTTTCACCCGGTCAAGGGCTGCGGAGCATCGCAGCTCCGTCTCCATCTCCAGTTCCTGCAGCAGACGTGTCTGCTCTTCCGTCAGCCCGTAATTTCCGCCCAGCAGTGTGTAGATCTCCGCCAGGGTGACTTCCTCCTTACCCTCAACGCAGGTCTCATAGGCCTCATGCTCATAGTACTTGCGGAGGGTGGCGAAATCCCGCTTCAGCGCCATGGACAGCACCGCATATTCCGGCTCCGCCAGCAGGCGCTCCCGCATCACGGCGAAAATGCCGCTGGGCTCCGCGGTCAGCCGTGTCAGCACGGTATCAAAAACATCGAACGAGTATAAATCGTAGTCCCCGTATTTCTCAATAATAT
>CALAZX010000034.1 GCA_937926555.1 uncultured Negativicutes bacterium
TGGACGTTTTCCAGCACGGCGTCGGCCACGGCCTGGGCGTCGGCCTCGTCCTTGACGCGTAGCAGCACCAGGCTGTAGGCCTGGCTGCCGGTCATCGACTCCGCCACGACGGCGGCGTCCACTTTGGCGCGGATGGCCTCCAAGTCCTTCTGCATCTTCAGGGCCAGCTCGTCACCCTTCTGAGGCTCCCCCACCGCCGCACCGATATGGCGGATGAAAGCCTCCGTGGTGGGGATGTCGGATGGCGTGTGGACCACATAGGTCTTCACGCCGGCCTGCTTCAGGCCGCTGAGCATGTTCAGGTCGTAGTCCGGTGCGATGACAAGGTCCGGCTTCAGGGCCAGCACCTGCTCCAGGTTGGTCCCCTGGACACGGCCTTTCACCTGCTCCGCCTTCTTGCCCAGGCAGCTGATGCCCGGGTCGTCAGCCAGGATGCTCAACGCCGCGATGCGGTCCGTGGGCACCAGTTCCACCAGCACCTCGTCCACCGACGAGTTCAGGCTGATGATCCGCCGGGGCTTCTCCATGAAATCAAGTTTGTTGCCGCGGAAGTCCGTCACCGTGTACAGCACCTTCCCCGTCTCCTTCTTCTCCAGGTCCGGCCGGCTGCACCCCAGCAGCCCCAGGCACAGCACCAGCAGCACAGCCACCGCGATGGCGATCTGTCTCATTCTTCCCATCGTATCCCTCCGTTTTTTCCGCCGCCTTCCGGCGATTTCACTCCGGTTCCCCGGCACGCCCTGAGCCGCGCCGCCATGGGGACCCTTCCGCCGTTTCCGGCTCCGGTCCTCCCCGGAATAATAAAGCGGATTGGGAGATATGTCCCCCGAATCCGCTTCCGCTTGCTTCCGCAAACAGCGAAAACAATATACCGTCTTCATTTGTCCTCCGCCCGGCGCTTTCCCGCCGCGCAGATTTCCGGAACCGCCTTACTTGCAGTTCTCCAGCTGCACCGGCAGCAGCTCCTTCAGGTCGTAGAGATCCCGGTAGCACAGCTCGTGGTTGATGAAATCGGGCTCCACGCAATCGAGAATCTGTTTCGCCGCCTTGGTGCGGAAAGGCTGATGCCGGTCGATCTGGATCACGTATTTCCAGATGGCCATGCGGTCGCAGTTGGCCGGCACCTTGTGGGGCGTGTTCTTCTGGTACTCCCCGGAGAGGGAGCAGCTCAGATGGACACCTTTGATCAGCTTGGCGTACTCGCCCAGCCCGTCGATGATGCGGCACACGTAATCCGCCGCCTCCTGCTCGTTCTTCAGCTCGGGGTTGGTGTTCATCAGATGGCCGGTATCCAGCATGATGCCCACATCCTCGCACTCGATCAGGTCGAAGAAGTACTTCACCAGCTCCTTGTCCGTCAGGCGCAGTCCGGGCCACCAGAGGTTCTCGAACAGCAGCTTCACCCCGGCGGGTTTCGCGATGGACACCGCGTTCACCACCTGGGCTGTGGATTTCAGCACGTCCTTGTCGCCATAGCGGAACTTCCAGCTGAAAATCTCCTTCACATCCGCATTGGCCACATGCCAGACCATGTACTTGGGATCCTGGCTGGCCGCCGCGATGATGTTCCGCTGGATCACCGCCAGCCACTCCTCACGGTTCAGCGCGCCGAGAAAATACTCGTTCCGCTGAGCCACCGTGGGGAACTGACGCCGGAGCTTGTCGGACTTGCCCAGCCAGAACGCCAGCCAGTAGGGCCAGTAGTACAGATGGGTGCCGTAGATCTTGTCTTTGAATGTCTCCTCGGAGGCTTCGTCCAGCTCGTAGATGAACCGTTCGATGCCGTCCAGGCCGTAGTCGTTCAGAAAATCTTCCAGAGTCTGTCCGTGAGCCTGCAGCTCCTCCTCATACATGACCATCGGACAGTAATTGAATAAATTCAGTGCCATTTTCTCACCTTTCTCCTGCTTTAATACCGGTTTTCGCACGAAAAAAAGCTTGCGCTTTCTGCTGAAAGGGACCCCGCAGCCGGTGTAAAGTAACCTTGATAGTAACTCCAAAAAAGGCGTAAGGGTTACGCCTTTTTCCGTCCCTCCACTCGTACAACGCAAGCTGACGGTAATAAAACAGTGGTGCTCTGACTCAGGTCATCATGGAACCGTCCCTCTGCAAAAGGATCGCAACGGTTCCACTCGCTCTACAGTTGCGGTACAGTCCCGGCCTCTCACCGGGTTTCCCACTATTCTATGACAATATTCGTTTTTGATTCAGGAAGCATTACTAATAACAACCTCAATACACATTTCATTCATTATACTAGATTCCAGCATAAATAACAACATGAAATGGTGGAAATTTTCCTATTTGATATCAGCGGAGTCTCATGCTGATGCCGTTGCCTTTGTCCAGGCTCATGTCATCGCAGAGGATGGCCACGCCCTTCAGGTCTTTCAGGGATGCCGCGGTTGCCACGGGCTGGCCCTCGTTGACGGTCTGGTAGCGGCCGCCGATGTATTCCAGGCGCACGATCTCGTCCTTCGCGCCACCGCCGTAACGGCGCAGCACCAGGTTCTTATGGCCGTTGGTCATGCTGTCCTCGATGAGGATGGGGGCATGTACCAGGGTGAAGGCCTGCAGCACCTTCATGTTGTTCTCGGGATCCAGCCACAGCATGGAGCTGCCGCCGGTGCCGCTGGTGGCCGGTCCTACAGCCAGCGCCAGGATCTCGTTGTGTCCGTCGCCGTCCAGATCCACATAGTTATAGAAGTAACGGGTCTTGGCCAGCTGCTCCGGAGTCATCTGGTAGTAGGTGGAGATGGCCGAAGCCACACGGGGATTGACGGTGGTCTCGGAAAGCTTCTGCTTCACCTGACCGCAGCCCGCCATCAGCACCAGCATGAAAACAGCCACCAAAACAGCCGCAAGACGTTTGAATCCTTTGTTCTGAAACATTGTGATACCCTCCTAGGTCTTAGATAGATTGCACCCACCGCCGCGGTCCAGGAAGGAATTCCCAGTCACCCGGTGGATGATTTGTTTTCATTATAGCACAGCATTATGGCAAAAATATGATATAGGACAAAATATTGACTGATAAAGTTAGCCCGGGCGAAAGAAAAGGACAGAGATATCCCTGTCCCGGATTTACAAACATATTCACCTGTCCCCCACTTCCGGTCACTACTCCGGAAAAAGGATGCTGCCGCATAAAATCACACTACTCGCAAACTACCGTATGAGATTACACTACACTCAAACGCGGTGATATCCTCGTCGGTAATGCCAATAGTTTCACAACTCTACGAGATTACACTACACTCAAACTTCCACGGTCGGGGCCTTTGGCTCCGGCCTGTTTCACAACTCTACGAGATTACACTACACTCAAACATACGGGGTCGGATGATGTGGGGGCGGGTGGTTTCACAACTCTACGAGATTACACTACACTCAAACTAGGCTGGTCGGCTTTCGCCAGCGCCGCAAGTTTCACAACTCTACGAGATTACACTACACTCAAACTATATCGTCGGTGCTTACTCCCTCGAAGGGGTTTCACAACTCTACGAGATTACACTACACTCAAACCGTCTGATCGGGTTCCCGTCTTTGTCTTTCGTTTCACAACTCTACGAGATTACACTACACTCAAACTGCTCCATCGTGTTGTCCCACGGTAAAG
>CALAZX010000035.1 GCA_937926555.1 uncultured Negativicutes bacterium
CTGTGACCGGCATTGACGGGAGTTTGAACCAATCTCCTGATCCAATCGCGGCATAACGAAAAAGAGAATATATGTGTGACCAAGGGCGGCTTTGCCGGGAGGAGACTTCCGGCAGGGCCGTTTTTTATGCCCTCGTCCCGTCCTGGAGAACATGAGTCTATTTCCTAATTAGGAAAATCCGCTGTTATCGCCGGAAACGTTTCAGTTTTAACGAAATGTGTTATACTTGAAACGTAATTTATATAGCTTTTCATCTATCTGATGATATGTATTTCCACATACAGCTTCATGGGGCGGGGTTCTTTCCGGAACAAGGAAAATGCCGCATGGAGTCTGTCATATTGCCGAATGGGGCTTGTCCCATCCTGACGGGACCGTGAGAGACCGGCTGCCGGGATGTGCGAGATAAAAATTTTATGAGGTGATTGAGAATGGGTAAAGTATCAAGAGGTTTACTGATGACCGCCGTGATCTGCGGTTCTCTGGGCATGATGGCTTCCGCTTATGCCGAGGAGGAGTTCCAGTCCTTCAACCTGGACCAGATCGTGGTGACCGCCAACCGCATGGAGCAGTCCAATTTCGACTCCCATGCCAATGTGAACGTGGTGACCCGGAAAGATATCGAGGAGAACCACTACAGCAATGTGAGCGAGGCGCTGCGCCGTGTCCCCGGCGTGAGCATCCAGAACTACAGCAACGGCGGTGACAACTACAATACCAACAGGCTTCTGATCAACGGCAACAGCGGTGTGCTGGTGCTGGTGGACGGCCAGCGGGCCAACAGCAACGCTTCCAACCTGTCCGTGTTCCAGGCTCCCGAGCTGAACAACATGGACAACATCGAGCGGATCGAGGTGCTGAAAGGTTCCGCCTCCACCCTGTACGGCTCTGACGCCGTGGGCGGCGTGATCAACATCATCACCCGGACCCCCGAGACCGGCGTGATCACCACCAAGGCCGGCATCACCGGCGGCAGCTACGGAAAACGCCTGTTCAGCCTGTACCACCAGGGTTCCGCCGAGAACGGCATCTACTGGACCGCAGGAGCCCAGAAAGACCGTACCGGCGACTACAAGGACGGCGACGGCAACAAGATCGCCAGCAAGGTGGACAGCAGCAACGTGGACCTGAAACTGGGCTACCGCTTCGACAAAGGCGACATGTCCGTAAGCTACGACCGCTACCGGGCGGACTACCGCCGTCCCAACAACTACAGCATGGACCCCGATATCGTGGATGGTGACAAGGACAACGAGAAATACAGTGTCCGGGCCCGCTACGACTTCGACGAGAACCTGTCCAACAAACTGACCTATTTCTCCCGGACCGCCAACCTGGACGAGAAGAACAAAAAGACAACTTCCGCTTATTTCTGGGATAGGAGCGAGAAGACCTGGGGCTTCTCTGACGAGCTGACCTACACCAAAGGCATCCATGCGGCAGTGATGGGCGTGGACTATTACAAG
This sequence comes from uncultured Negativicutes bacterium, assembly GCA_937926555.1. Taxonomy (GTDB): domain Bacteria; phylum Bacillota; class Negativicutes; order Acidaminococcales; family Acidaminococcaceae; genus Succiniclasticum. The sequence goes on from CALAZX010000035.1 coordinate 1,467, forward strand.
GACTCCCTCAATAAATATA
>CALAZX010000036.1 GCA_937926555.1 uncultured Negativicutes bacterium
GCCGCCACCAGGCTTGCGAAAGACAGCGCCCCCGCCAGCTCCGCCCAGCGGTAGGGCTGCCCGTTGAGCACCTTCAGCCGGGACACGGAGGCGGTAAGGAGCGCCAGACTCCCGTAAAAGCCCATGGCCCGGAACCGGAAGCCCCACAGGGCCACCGCTCCCACAGCCAGCATCAGCGCGGGGATCACCACTTCCTTGTACTCTCCCAGCAGCAGCGGTCCGCCGCTCCACCGGGACAGCACCCCGTAAAGCGCCGCCAGCATGGCCAGCAGCCCGATTTTCCTCAGCATCCCTGTCATCCGTCCCCCACCTTCCTGCATCCATAACGCATTTTCCGTTTATATTTCCATTCTACCACATTTCCCGGCCGCACATGCCGCCAACCTGCCTCCCACCTATTGACGGTCTTGCCGGGATAGGATACAGTGGATAGATAAACATTATCAATTATCCGTGAGGTCCACATATCATGAACAGAAAAGAAACCGCACAGAACAGCGAAAACAGAAAAACCGGGCGGCAGCCGGTGAGAAAGGCGGCCCGCTCCGGCGCGGAGACAGCCGGTCAGGGACGTCTCTCCGGTCCGGCCTGGGGACACCTGCTGCTGGACTGGTACGACGCCAACCGCCGCACCCTCCCCTGGCGCACGGAATCACCCCGCGACCCCTACAAGGTATGGGTGTCGGAAATCATGCTGCAGCAGACCAAGGTGGAGACGGTGAAGCCCTATTACGCCAACTGGCTGGAACATTTCCCCACGGTGGCCGCCCTGGCCGCCGCCGATGAGGAGGAGGTGCTCCACCAGTGGCAGGGCCTGGGCTACTACTCCCGGGCCCGGAACCTCCACACCGCCGCAAGGCAGGTCATGGAGGACCACGGCGGAAAGATTCCCGACACCCGGGAGGAAATCCGCACCCTGAAGGGCATTGGCGACTACACCGCCGGCGCCATCCTCAGCATGGCCTACGGCAAAAGGGAGACAGCGGTGGACGGCAATGTTCTCCGGGTCTTCGCCCGGATCTACAGCATCCCGGAGAACATCCTCTCCGCCACGGTGAAGAAAGATATCACCCGGCTGGTGGTGGAGCAGCAGGATCCGGACCGCCCCGGTGATTTCAACGAGGCCCTGATGGACCTTGGCGCCACCGTCTGTATCCCCGGCCAGCCCCTCTGCGGCCAGTGCCCCCTGGAAGGACGCTGCCAAGCCCGGAAAGAGGGAAAGGAAGGCGAGCTGCCCCTGCGCATCACCAAGAAGGACATCCCCACGGAACACATCTCCGCCCTGATCATTTCCCGGAACATGCCGGAGGGCACCTATGTCCTGCTCCGCCGCCGTCCCGCCACCGGCCTGCTGGCCGGCATGTGGGAATTTCCCGGCAGCCTGGAGAAGGACGGGGAATCCACGGAGAAGGGCGAGGACCTGCTCCGTGAACTGGGAATATCCGGCAAGCCGGACCATCCCGCCCTGAAGACCGTGAAACACGTCTTCTCCCACAAGATCTGGCAGCTGGCGGCCCATACCGTCACCACGGACAGTGACCCGGCCCTCCCCGATGAGGACTGGCAGTGGGTGGAGAAAAAAGACCTGCCCGGAATCCTCTGGGCCGGCCCCCACAAGAAACTGGTGAAGCTGGTCCCCTGAGCTGGAAACAGAGGGAGTCCGGAAACAACGCAGCACAAAAACAGCGGCAACGGAAAATGACATCCCGCAGAAGCAACAGAAAAAACATACCCCGAAACAGCAGAACGCCTCCGGCGTCGGACATGCCCGCAAGCATCCGGCCCCGGAGGCGTTCTTTTCTCTTCGATTATTTCCCGGAATATCCCATATCGCCGCAAGCCCCATCGACATGGAGGGCCTCCGGCATTCCGGCACATGGCCGGAAAAAGGCGTGGTCACACGGTTTTCGGGTTGTCATCCCATCCCGCTCAGCGCGGTCCCATCACTTGAAGAAGGCTTTCATCCGGTCGTAGAAAGCGGCGAAATCCGTCATATATTTCCCGGCTTTCTCCAGATCAGCCTCATCCGGATGGGTGCTGGCCTCGG
>CALAZX010000037.1 GCA_937926555.1 uncultured Negativicutes bacterium
TAAAAACAGTACTTTATAGGGGCCGGGATTTCTTCACCGGCGACGCCTATAAGCTGAGCCTGCCCATCGACGACAACTATGATACCCGCGGTCTGCTGTTCAGCGGCCATGTCATGGAGGACGGCAATCTGGTGACCAACTATGTCCGGGGACTGCCCATGACCCGGACCGCTTCCCTGCGCCTGAAAGAGCTGTTCAAGGGCGTGAAGGAGTGGTACTGCGTGCAGTGTCCCGCCGCCAGGGACTGGGAGGTCTTCGCCGCCAACAACGGAGCCCTGGTGCTCCATATGGCAGCTTATTTCTCCGGCAGCATGCTGGTCACTTCTTTCCACAAGAAGACGTCCATCAGGGACTACAAGCCGGCCCCGCTGCCCAAGAAGAATCCGGTGCTGGCCATGGTGAAGGCGCTGACCGTATCCCTGCATTTCCCCAACCGGGACAAGAACCTGCTGTTCAACCTGTGGGCCGATTTCATGGCCACCGGGAAGGCGCCGGCTCCGGAGGATACCGATGTGACCTGGGGTATCGCGCTTTTCGCCACTTATGTGAAGCTGAACCATACATACAGCTTCTCCGTGGAGGACTACGCCACCGTGGCGCAGCTGGATTCCACTGAGATCTATGAGAAAGCGGCGCGGATCGAGGAGGCCCTGGCCCTGGAGGAGTTCGACCCCCGGTATATCAACGAGGAAGGTCTTCTGACCATGATTTTATCCTGACGAAGAGGAGTGAGCGTCCATGAAATGCTCTTTTTGCCAGAACGAATTTGACGACAACCTGACAGAATGCCCGTACTGCCACCGCCAGGTGGAGATAGAGCCGAAAAGCCTCAGCCCTGTGGAGCGGGACAATTTCGACGGCGTGACCCTGGAGATGGACGGCACTATCAGTGACGAGGCCACGGGGGAGAGCGAACGTGTCCGCGTGGAATACCAGGAGGATTTCCGGGACGGCCGGGAGGAGGACCCCTTCCGCAGGGAAACCGGAGAGCGCTATGAGACCGGCAGGAACCCCTTCGGATTCAAGGTGTACC
>CALAZX010000038.1 GCA_937926555.1 uncultured Negativicutes bacterium
TCTTTCTCCAGATAGCTCTTGCCGATGGTTCTGGCATGGTCCATCTCCTGCCAGTCGGTGCGCAGCTCCGGCGGACGTTTCACGTTATGGTTGGTCCGCTGGGTGAACCCGCGGCCGAAGACGTCGTTGGCGTCCTGGATGATCATGAAGGCGAAGGGGTCCATGCTCTTCACCAGTTCTTTCACTTTCGCCACCTGGGTGAGTTTCACCACCACGAAGAGCATCTTGCGGTGCTGGTGGGTGTAGGCGCCCTCGCTCTCCAGGTAGGTGACGCCGCGTCCCACCACCTGGAAGATGGCTTCCGCGATGGCGTCGTTCTTCTCGCTGATGACCAGGATGCTCTTCTTGTAGTCGAAGCCGTCGGTGAAGGCATTGGCCACCTTGAAGACCACGAAGTAGGCCACCATGGTGTACAGGGCCGGCTCCACGCCGAAGAGGAATGCGCCCATCAGCAGGAGGCCGATATTGATGATGAAGCCGGTGGTGCCGATGCTGATGGAGTAGAATTTCTGGATGATGGCGCCGATGATGTCACTGCCGCCGGTGCTTCCGCCCACTCTGTAGAGGATGCCCAGTCCCATGCCGTGGATGACACCGCCGGCGATACAGGCCAGCATGGGGTCATGGACCAGCGCCTGCTGGTTGAGGAAGGTGAAGGTCCGCAGGGAGAAGGACAGGGCCAGGGTGCCGAAGATGCCGCTGATGAAGTAGTCGCGGCTCATCATCCGGTAGGCCAGGATGAACAGGGGGATGTTGAGGATGATGTTGGTATATCCCAGATCCCACTGGAACAGATAGTATAGAATGACGCAGAGGCCGGAAAGTCCGCCGCTCAGCAGCTGATGGGGGATGAAGAACCCGTTGATGGCGATACCGCTGAGACAGGTACCGACCATGATACTGAGATAGCGGAATAATTGGTGTTTCATAGATGCGCTCCTTATTTTTGATATACTGACAATAGCATAACATGATGGAATGAAAATGCAACAAAATAATGGTAAAAAGGGCGGCTGTGTTTAAAAAACAGCGGGTTTATGATAAAATAACTATATATTGTTTTTTGTATACTGAATGTAAAGGTGCTTATATGACTATCAAAGAGAAAGCTTTGGCAAAAATAAATCTGGGACTGGATGTGCTGGGACTGCGGGCCGACCGCTACCACGAGGTGGCGCTGGTGATGGCTTCCGTGGGGCTGGCGGACTGCATCGAGATCGAGGCGGCCCCCGAGCTGACGGTGACCACCGACCGGGAGGACCTCTCCTGCGGGCCGGACAACCTGGCCTGGAAGGCGGCTGTCCTCATGGGCGAGTTCGCCAACCGGGACCCCAATGTGCATATCCACATCCACAAACGGATTTTCATCGGTGCCGGTCTTGCCGGCGGCAGCACGGACGCGGCTGCGGTTCTCCGGGGCCTGAACCGGTTCTGGGACCTGGGCGCGCCCACAGACCGTCTGGAACGGCTGGGCGCCTCTTTGGGGGCGGATGTCCCCTTCTGCGTGGCCGGCGGTGTGAGCCTGGCCACCGGCAAGGGCGAGATCCTGCATCCCCTGCCGGACCTGCCTGAATGGCGGCTGGTGCTGGCGAAACCGAAAGTGTCGGTATCCACTCCCTGGGCCTACCGGGAGTTCGACAAACAGAAAAACGTGGTGCATCCCGATATCCCCGCGCTGTGCGAGGCGGTACGGGAAGGCCACCGTGACAAGGTGCTCTCCCTCTGCGGCAATGTCCTGGAGCCGGTGACGGCGGGCGAGCATCCGGTGATCGGCGAGATCCACCGGCGGATGCGGGAGAACGGCGCGCTCTTCTCCATGATGAGCGGCAGCGGTCCCACCGTGTTCGGCTTCGTGGAGGACGACGCCACGGCGGAGAAGATTGTGAAAGGACTGCTGGACCTTGACCTGGAACTGGCAGTGACGTGTTTAATGGGGAGGAATGGATAAGATGGGCGGACATTTGGAACAGATCCGGCTGGACAGTTACAAACCGCTGCGGGAACTGGTGTGCGAGCATATCCGTCAGGCAATCATTGACGGCACTTTCGCGCCCGGCGAGCGGCTGATGGAGATCCAGCTGGCGGACGAGATGGGTGTCAGCCGGACACCGGTCCGGGAGGCGATCCGTAAACTGGAGCTGGAAGGGTTCGTGGTGATGATCCCCCGGAGAGGCACCTATGTGGCCAACATCTCCATCAAGGACATCAACGACGTGTACGAGATCCGGACCAGCCTGGACGTGCTGGCCGCCGGACTGGCCGCCGAGCGGATCAGTGACGAGGAGCTGGAGGAGCTGCAGCGCCTGCTGGTTCTCATCGGCAAATATATCGAAGAGGACAACATGGAGAAGATCATCGAAGTGGACAGCGACTTCCATGACATCCTCTACAAAGCCAGCCGCAACGAACGGCTGCGCAACATCATCAACAACCTGCGCGAGCAGATCACCGGTATCCGCGGCACTTCCATGCGGTATCCCGGCCGTCTGAAGGACACCCAGGAGGAGCACCGCCATCTGGTGGAGTGCATCGCCGCCCGCAATGTGGAGAAATCCCAGGAAGCGGCCCGGGTGCATCTGGAGAACGCCGAGCGCACCTTAATGAAATCAATGGCGGAACAGGAACATGGAAAAAAAGAGTCCGGAAAAAAGAAGAAATAAGTATCATGTGGTGATCATGGCCGGGGGCGGGGGCACTGTGTCCCTACCCGGTCAGAAACCCTGTCCCAGGGCGCTGGCGGATTTGAACGGCCGGCGCCTCTTAGATTATATGCTGGATGCCGTGGAGGAGAGCTCCC
>CALAZX010000039.1 GCA_937926555.1 uncultured Negativicutes bacterium
CCGCGTCCATACCGCCGCGGAGGCGGAGGAGGCGGTGGCCCTGGCCCGGGAGGCCGGCTTCCGCCGGATCAACGGCGACCTGATGGCGGGGCTGCCGGGCCAGACTCCGGAAAGCCTCCGGGACACCCTGGAGAAAGCGGCCCGCTGGAACCTGGAGCACCATTCCGTCTACAGCCTCATCCTGGAGGAGGGGACACCGCTGTACACCCTGGTGGAACAGGGTCGTGTGGTGCTGCCTCCCGAGGAGGACGTGGTGGCAATGGACCACCAGGTCCGGCGCTTCATGGCGGAGCGGGGACTGCGGCGGTACGAGGTGTCCAACTACGCCCGGCCGGGGGAGGAGTCCCGGCACAACCTGGTGTACTGGCACTACCGGCCTTACATGGCCTTCGGGCCGGGGGCCTGCACCTTCACCGGAAGGGAGCGGCTCACCGGCACTACGGACCTGGAGGAGTACTGCCGGGCCTTCGGACCGGAGCGGGGCATTGGCGCCGCCGGCAGTCCAAAGCCCGTTCCGGCACAGGACAGGCCGGGGCTCTCCGGATCCCGGCATGCCACCCTGGACGGAACAACGGAGGAGATTCTCTCTTCCTATACAATAGAAGAGCTTTCCCCGGAGATCCGGCTGGAGGAGTTCCTCATCATGGGGCTGCGTCTCACGGAGGGCATCTCCCTGGAGGAGGCCCGGACCCGTTACGGCGTGGACGTCCTGGCCCGCTACGGCGGGGAGCTGGCACCGTTCCTGGAGCGGGGGATGGTGGAGGTCCGCGACGGTTTCCTGCGGCTGACGGAGGAAGGCATGCAGTTCGGCAATCTCATATTTGAAGTATTTGTGAACCCCTTGTGAAAAGGGGTTTTTTCTTTTGAAATTAACCTTTTGACTATTGACATCTGTGGGGGCGGGTGCTATCCTTAGACTATAGGTGTTAGCACTCCAAGGTAACGAGTGCTAACAAACCAAAAAAGAGAGATGAGGTGGGATTCGATGCTGACAGACAGACAAAAGAAAATCCTGCAGATCATCATTGAGGACTACATCGAGTCGGCTGAGCCGGTGGGCTCCCGCACCATTGCGAGAAAGTATGACCTGGGCATCAGCCCGGCCACCATCCGCAATGAGATGAGTGACCTGGAGATGCTGGGCTATCTGGAACAGCCCCATACTTCCGCCGGCCGTATCCCTTCGGCGCTGGCGTACCGCCTGTACGTGGATTCACTCCAGAATCCCGGCGATCTGACGGACAACGACATCGCCCTGATCAACGGCTGGTTCAAGGAGCGGATCCGGAACATCGATGACATCTTCAAGTCAACGGCGAAGATCCTTTCCAGGATGACAAGAAACGTTTCACTGGTGCTGGCCAACAAACAGACCACGGCCGGCTTCAAATATCTGAAGTTCCTGCCCCTGAACGAGCGGCAGGCGATTTTATGCATCATCACCGACGACGGCGCCATGGACAACGGCCTGGTGGATATCCCCCTGGGGATGAATCCCGCCGAGCTGGACTACCTGGCGGGACGCATGAGCCGCATGCTGGAAGGCAGGCCCTTGTCGGAGATCACCGCCGATCTGCTGCAGGATGTGTACCGGAACGTATCCGAGGACAAGATGCTGCTCACCGCCATGCTGAGCACCATGCAGGAGATGGCGGCGAAGAACAGCGAGCAGAAAGTGTTCCTGGGCGGAACACAGCAGCTGCTGAACCAGCCCGAGTTCCAGGATGTGGACCGGGTGAAAGACCTCCTGGGAATCCTGGAGGAGGAGCGGGTGGTGAAAGACCTGCTCAGCGCCGGGGATGACTCCGGACTGCGGGTGACCATCGGTTCCGAGAACGCCTTCACGGGCATCAAGGACTGCAGCATGGTCCAGGCGACCTACCGGCTGAACGGACAGATCGTCGGCACCATGGCGGTGCTGGGACCCACGCGGATGGAATACCGCAAAGTCATGGCAGTGATGAACTATCTGCACAAATACTTAGGAACGATCCTCAAGGATCAATAGAAGGAGGAAGTACATGTTCAACAGAGAAGATGCGGCGGAGCAGGAGAAAATGAATCCGGCTGCCGGCGCGGAGGCTGAGGCCGCGGAGAAGGAGACGGTGTCTCCCGAGGAGGCGGCGGAGGCGGAAGCCAAAGGTGACGCTGAGCAGGCGGATCCGGCTGAAGCCATCAACAACATGGCGGCGCAGCTGCTGGAAAAAGACAAGCAGCTGGAGGAGGCGCAGAACAGACTGCTGCGGCTCCAGGCGGACTTCGACAATTTCCGCCGGCGCAATGCGGAGGAACGCAGAGAACTTTCCCTTTTTGTCACCGCCGATGTGGTGGAGAAGTTCCTTCATATCCTGGACAACTTCGAACGCGCCCAGGAGACAGGCAAACAGGCCACTGACCCCCAGAGCATTCTGGACGGCATGGCCAGCATCCAGAAACAGTTCCTCAAAACCCTGGAGGACCTGGATGTGAAAGAGATTCCCGCGGAAGGACAGCCTTTCGACCCCAATGTCCATGAGGCCGTGATGCGGGGACAGAATCCGGACCTGCCGGAAGACACCATCGACATGGTGTTTCAGAAAGGCTACCAGGTCCAGGACCGGGTGATCCGTCACAGCAAGGTGCGGGTCATCAGCAACGACTGACATGCCGGCGCGATGCCGCCATGACATCAGTATCAGGTAAACAACAAGCAAACAATCATCTAATATATCAGCTGTATTAAAAACAGAAACAACAAAACAAATCGAAATTCAAGGAGGCTTTTTATTATGGCTAAAGTAATTGGTATTGACTTAGGTACTACTAACTCTGTAGTAGCAGTTATGGAAGGTGGCGAACCTACCGTCATCACGAATCAGGAAGGCAGCCGTCTGACTCCTTCTGTAGTAGGTTTCACGAAGACCGGCGAGCGCCTGGTAGGCCAGCTGGCTAAAAGACAGGCCGTTTCCAACCCGGCAGGCACCGTAAGCTCCATCAAACGTCACATGGGCGAACCGAACTACCGCGTTGAGATCGACGGCAAGAAATATTCCCCGGAAGAGATTTCCGCTATGATCCTGCAGAAAATCAAAGAAGACGCCGAGAAATATCTGGGTGAGTCTGTGAACCAGGCTGTCATCACCGTTCCGGCATACTTCTCCGACAGCCAGCGCCAGGCTACCAAAGACGCCGGCCGCATCGCTGGTCTGGAAGTTCTGCGTATCATCAACGAGCCCACCGCGGCATCCCTGGCATACGGCATCGACAAGACCGATGACCATATGATCCTGGTATACGATCTGGGCGGCGGCACCTTCGACGTCAGCATCCTGGAACTGGGTGACGGCGTATTCGAGGTAAAAGCCACCAACGGCGACACCCATCTGGGCGGCGACGACTTCGACAACCGCATCGTTGAGTGGATGGTTGACGAGTTCAAGAAAGAGAACGGCATCGACCTGTCCGCTGACAAGATGGCTCTCCAGCGTCTGCGCGAGGCTGCAGAGAAAGCCAAGATCGAGCTGTCCAACGTTGTGAACACCAACATCAACCTGCCCTTCATCACCGCAGGCGCTGACGGCCCGAAACATCTGGACATGGATCTGAGCCGCGCTAAATTCGACGAGATGACCGCTGACTTGGTAGAGCGCACCATCGCTCCTACCCGCAAGGCTATGCAGGACGCAGGACTGACCCCGGCTGACATCAACAAAGTCATCCTGGTTGGCGGTTCCACCCGTATCCCCGCAGTACAGGAAGCCATCAAACGCGAAATGGGCAAAGAGCCTACCCGTAACCTGAACCCGGACGAATGTGTCGCAATCGGCGCAGCTATCCAGGCCGGCGTACTGGCAGGCGAAGTGAAAGACGTACTGCTGCTTGACGTAACCCCGCTGTCTCTGGGCATCGAGACCCTGGGCGGCGTGTTCACCAAGATCATCGACCGCAACACCACCATCCCCACTTCCCGGAAACAGGTATTCTCCACGGCTACCGACAACCAGCCGTCCGTAGATATCCATGTGCTCCAGGGCGAGCGTGAGATGGCTGCCGACAACAAGACCCTGGGCCGTTTCGAACTGGGCGGCATCCCCGCAGCTCCCCGTGGAGTTCCTAAAATCGAAGTCGCTTTCGACATCGACGCCAACGGCATCGTGAACGTAAGCGCCAAAGACCTGGGCACCGGCAAAGAGCAGAAGATCACCATCACCTCCTCCGGCACCCTGAGCAAGGAAGAAGTGGACCGCATGGTGAAAGAGGCTGAAGCCAACGCAGAGGCTGACAAGAAACGCAAGGAAGGCGTAGAGATCCGCAACAACGCCGACTCCCTGGTATACCAGGCCGAGAAGACCATCAAAGACATGGAAGGCAAAGGCAAAGACGACCTGATCGCCAAAGTGAAGACCGCGCTGGATACCCTGAAAGAGTCCCTGAAAGGCGACGACAACGAGAAGATCAAGGCTGATACCGAAGCTCTGACCAAACCGCTGTACGAGCTGTCCCAGGAGCTGTACAAAGAGACCCAGGCCCAGCAGCAGGCCGGCGCACAGGGCGGTGAGGCCGCAGGCGAGTCCAAGAAGAGCGACGACGATGTGGTAGACGCCGAAGTGGTAGACGAAGAAGACAAGAAATAATAGATTCGGGATGGTGTAGGAATGGCAGATAAAAGAGATTACTATGAAGTGCTTGGCGTGAGCAAAAGCGCCAGTGCCGACGAGATAAAAAAAGCATATCGCAAATTGGCACGCAAGTACCATCCTGACCTGAACAAGGATAACGCGGAAGAGGCGGAGGCGAAGTTCAAGGAGTGCTCCGAAGCTTACAGTGTCCTGAGCGATGAACAGAAGCGTGCCCAGTATGACCAGTTCGGTCATGCTGCCTTTGAGAATGGCGGCGGAGGCGCCGGCGGCTTCGATGGCTTCGGCGGCTTCGGCGGTGGCGGGTTCAGCGGTTTCGGCGGCAACGGCATGGAGGACATCTTCGACATGTTCTTCGGCGGCGGTGGCGGCCGGAGCCGTCAGAACAACGGCCCCCGGCAGGGCGCCGACCTCCGGTTCGACCTGGAGCTGACTTTCGAGGAAGCGGCTTTCGGTGTGGAGAAGGAGATCGCCGTATACCGTGACGAGCAGTGCGGACATTGCCACGGGAACGGGGCGGAGCCCGGTTCCAAAGTGGAGGAGTGTCCCAAGTGCCACGGCACCGGCCAGATCCGCGTGGTGCAGAACACCATGCTGGGACAGATGCAGACGGTACGTCCCTGTCCCGACTGTCACGGCGAGGGCAAGATCATCTCCGACCCCTGCCACGAATGTCATGGCAGCGGCACGGTGAAGAGAACCAAGAACCTGAAGGTGAAGGTTCCCGCAGGCGTGGCCGACGGTACCCGTCTCCGTGTCTCCGGCGAAGGCGCCGCAGGCACCAAGGGCGGCCCCAGCGGCGACCTGTATGTGTACCTGTACGTGAAACGGCATGAGTTCTTCGAGCGGGACGGCTATGACGTGCATTGCCAGATCCCCATCAATATCGTCCAGGCAACCCTGGGCGACGAGGTGGAGGTCCCCACGCTGGACGGCAAGGTGACCATGAAGGTCCCCGCCGGCACGCAGCCCGGACGGACCCTGCGGCTGAAAGGCAAGGGCATCCCCGTGCTGAACCGCAAGAACACCCGCGGCGACCAGATGGTCCATGTGAAAGTGGTGGTACCCACCAAGCTGACCGAGAAGCAGAAAGACGCGCTGCGCAATTTCGCCGAGATCAGCAAGGACAACATCAATCCGGAAGAGAAGAGCTTCATGGACAAGATCAAGAATCTGTTCAAGTGAGCCCGGCTTCCGGTCCGTATCACAGGATGTATATCACGTCCCGGAATTTTTTCCGGGACGTTTTTTTCTGTCCGCCGGTTTCTGTTATAGAGTGGACGGATATGATATAATGATATATACTGCGGAAATATGACACCGCACAGGAAAGTGAGACAGAAGGAGCCGATATGCATAGATTTTTCATACCCCAGCCTTACAAAGAGCAGATGATCATCAGCGGGATGGACGCGCACCACATCCAGGATGTGCTGCGCATGCAGGTGGGGACAAGAGTACAGGTGGTGGCTGACGACGGCGTCAGCGCCCTGATGGAGATCACCGGGTTCACCGGCAACACGGTGGCGGTGAAAGAGATCGAGATCCTGCGGGAGAGCCACGAGCCCTCCGTGCAGCTGACCCTGCTCCAGGGTCTGGCCAAAGGCGAGAAGATGGAGCTGATCATCCAGAAGGCCGTGGAGATCGGGGTGGGGGACATCCACCCGGTGGCCATGGTCCATTCCGTGGTTAGGCTGGACGGGCCCAAGGCGGCCAAGAAGGTGGAGCGGTGGCAGAAGATATCCGAAGCCGCCGCCAAACAGAGCAAGCGGGACCGGATCCCCACCATCCATCCGGTGCGGAAGCTGACGGAAGTGCTGGCGGAGCTGGACTGCGACCTGCTGCTGATGGCCTATGAGAGCGAGAACCAGCTGGGCCTCAGGGAGGCGCTGCAGCGTCATCCCCAGGCGGAGCGGATTGCGCTGATCATCGGGCCGGAAGGAGGCCTCTCCAACGAGGAGGTGGCCGCGGCGGAGGAGGCCGGCGCCCAGGTGGTGACACTGGGACCCCGGATCCTGCGGACCGAGACGGCGGGACTGGTGGCGGCATCCGCCATCTTATACGAGACAGGGAACTTAGGAGGATGAGGATGACAGAGCTGGAGAGACAGGAAGCGGAGAACAATGAGGAGCCCATGGAGCAGTGGCTGGAGGTCAGCGTCAAGGTGACCCATCCGGCGGTGGAAGTGGTGGCGGAGATCTTCCGCGAGGCCGGCGCCCGGAACGGCGTGGTCATCGAGGACCCCCAGCTGATGGAGGACCTGCGGGAGGAGAACACCTGGGAGCTCTGCCCTCCGAAGAAGGAGGGGGAGAACCTGGCGATTGTCACTGTGAAGGCCTATTACCCCGACGACGAGGAGCTGTCCCGGCGGCTGGGAGAGATCGAGGCCGCCTTCACCCGGGTGGAGGGCCGCATCGGCGCCTTCCGCTATTCCCCCACGCTGTTCCGCACCGTCAGCGAGAAGGACTGGGCCAACGCCTGGAAACAGTACTTCCACGTGACGAGAGTGGGCAAGCATTTTGTGATCAAGCCCTCCTGGGAGAAATATGAGGTGGAGGAGGGGGATGTAATCCTGGACCTGGACCCCGGCATGGCGTTCGGCACCGGCACCCATCCCACCACCTTCATGTGCCTGGAGAACCTGGAGGACCTGGTCCATCCGGACACCCAGGTCTTCGACGTGGGCACCGGCAGCGGCATCCTGGCCATGGCGGCGGCCATGCTGGGAGCCACGGACATCCGCGCGGTGGACATCGACGGACGTGCGGTGCGGGCCGCCCGGAGCAACATCCGGAAGGCCGGCCTGGAGGACCGTATCCAGGTGAAGCAGGGCGACCTGCTCCAGGGCACCGACGGCAAGGCGGACCTGATCGTGGCCAACATCCTGGCGGACATCATCCAGCTGCTGCTGCCGGATGTTCCCGGAAAACTGAAAGACGACGGCATCTTCCTCTGCAGCGGCATTATCAAGGAGGCCCAGCCCGAGATCACGGAAGCGGCGGAGAAAGTGGGCCTGAAGATCACCCGCATCTCCTCCATGGG
>CALAZX010000040.1 GCA_937926555.1 uncultured Negativicutes bacterium
CTTCTCAAAGCGCTCGTAGGCTTTGATGATGGCGCCCACGATCTCGTGGCGCACCACGTCTTTCTCGTCGAAATAGCAGATGCCGATGCCCGGAACCCTGTCCAGGATGCGGGAGGCCTCTTTCAGGCCGCTCTGCTTGCCGTAGGGCAGGTCCACCTGGGTCACGTCGCCGGTGATCACCATGCGGCTGCCGAAACCGAAGCGGGTGAGGATCATCTTCATCTGCTCCGGTGTGGTGTTCTGTGCCTCGTCCAGGATGATGAAGGAGCCGTTCAGGGTGCGTCCGCGCATGTAGGCCAGCGGCGCCACCTCGATGGTCCCCTTCTCCAGGTACTTCTGGGCGGTCTCGGCGCCCAGCATGTCGTACAGCGCGTCATACAGGGGGCGCAGATAGGGGTCCACCTTCTCCTGGAGGTCGCCGGGCAGGAAACCCAGCTTCTCCCCCGCCTCCACGGCGGGACGGGTCAGGATGATCCGCTCCACTTCCCGTTTCTTCAGCGCCGTCACGGCCATGGCCACCGCCAGGTAGGTCTTGCCGGTGCCTGCCGGTCCGATGCCGAAGGTGATGAAGTTCTCCTTGATGGCCCGGACATAGTCCCACTGGCCCAGGGTCTTGGGTTTCAGCTGATGCCCGCGCCAGGTGAGCACCAGGGTCTCCGCGTACATGTCATGGAGCCGTGCGGCCTCGCCGCCCCGGACCATGTAGATGCTGTAGCGGATGTCATGGGTTGTCAGAGGCAGCCCCTGACGATATAAGAACAACAGCTCCCGGAACAGCTGCTCCAGCTGCTCGGTCTCTTTCTCGGACCCGCTGAAGATGATCTTGTTGCCCCGGGCCACGATGGTGGCTTCGAAACAGGCCTGAATCTGGAGGAGGAACTCGTCGTTCCGCCCCAGGATGCCCATCATCTCCTGCTGGTCGTTTATCTCGATCACATGTTCATCTGACAGGAATGTCAAGGTTACTGTGCCTCCTTCTTGGCGCCATCACCTTCCACGATGGTGATGGATTTGATCAGCATGGGGAATACGGGACGGTCCCGTCCGTCCGTGCGGGCGTGGCCGATCTTCTGCACCACATCCATGCCCTCGGTCACATAGCCGAATACGGAATGGTGTCCGTCCAGCCAGGGGGTGGGAGCCAGGGTGATGAAGAACTGGCTGCCGCCGGTGTTGGGGCCGGCATTGGCCATGGACAGATAGCCCTCGTCAGCGTGGCACAGGCCTTCGCCGAACTCGTCCTCGATCTGGTAGC
>CALAZX010000041.1 GCA_937926555.1 uncultured Negativicutes bacterium
AGGTTACCACCTTCACCGGCGGCAGCGATGCGGCATCGGCGGGTCTCATCCTGCCGAAAGATGAGAACCCCATCACTATGAACAGCTATGGCGGCTTTGTGCGTGTGGCCTACGAGCATGACAAGGCAAATCCCGCCGACATCAAGGGCGGCGACATCCATATCGGCAAGGCGGCGGCCGGTTCCGGCATCACCCTGGTGACCGACAACAGCGGGCTGAACACCGCCTCCAAGAAGGCTGAGGACAAGAAGCTGGCCACCGACACGCTGACCGCGCTGGCAGAGAAACTGCATTACGCGGCTCATGCCGACGGTGAGAAGAACCTGGAGGGCCAGGTCCAGATCGCGGAAGGCCTGACGGCATACTCCGTGGCGCTGGCGGCCCACGAGATCGACTACCAGGCCGACGGCCAGGGCACCCTGGGCGACAAGATCGAACTGGGCAGCCTCATCGAGTACGGCTCCAGGGAGACCGCCATGATGAAAGGCGCGAAGAGCGCCATGGCCTCCACCGCCCTGATGTGGAGGAACACCGGCTCCGACCTGCACCAGCGTCTGGGCGACCTGCGCCTGGCCAAGGAGGAGCGCGGCGTCTGGGCCAAGTACAAGGGCGGCAAGCTGTCCATGGATTCCCAGAACACCAACCTGAGCAACAGCTACAAAGCCTTCAGCGCAGGTTACGACCTTCCGGTTGGCGGTGACTGGACCGTAGGCGGCGCTGTGACCAAGCTGGACGGCGACACTACCTTCACGGAAGGCACCTCCGACAACAAGGAAGTGGCCCTGACCGCATACGGCACCATGCTGAAAGAGGACGGTCAGTACCTGGACCTGGTGATGAGCCGGAGCAGACTGAAGACCGACTTCCATGTTGTGAACGAGATGGGCCACAAGCTGAACGGGGACTATAAGACCCGTGGCAACATGTTCAGCGCCGAATACGGCAGACGGTTCGTGAAGGACCATGGCATCTATGTGGATCCCAGCGTGCAGTTCATCGTAGGCAAGATCAAAGGCCAGAGCTACAGCGCTCTCAGCGACTTCTCCGACGGCAAGGGCGGCTTCAAGTCCATGCACATCGACCAGGACGGCTTCACCAGCGCAGTGGGCCGCCTGGGCATCAGCGTAGGCAAGCAGGCCGACAACTACAACGCTTTCGCCAAACTGATCCTGGCCCACGAGTTCAGCGGCGGTTTCGACACCACCTTCTCCGCGGACGGCGAGGCCCAGAACAGCAAGACCCACCTGGATCTGAAAGACACCTGGTGCGAGTTCGAGATCGGCGGCAGCGCGAAAGTCAGCGGCAACACCTATCTGTACGGCACCTTCGCCCGCAGCTTCGCCGGCGATGTGACCAACAAGTGGCGTGTTGACGCAGGCGCGCGGTTCAGCTTCTAAGATAGAATGAATATACAGAACGGCTCCGGTCCGGACGGCGGCTATCCGCGGTCCGGTGGCGGGGCGGGAATCCCGGCGGATATGACGGCCGGGTTCCGTTCTGAGAGAGGCGGCTTCTTACGGGGCCGCCTTTTCTGTGCCCGTACAGTGAAATCACCGGTGTTTTTCCAGACAACCGGAGAAATGAAGGAAAATTCCGGAAAATGCTGAGAAAAAGCCGGGAAAAAAGGTGAATCGGTTGAAAAAACACTATAAAATGGC
>CALAZX010000042.1 GCA_937926555.1 uncultured Negativicutes bacterium
CATGAAGAATACAAACATTGAGCTGCTGGCTCCCGCTGGCTCCTGGGAAGCCCTGGAGGCCGCCGTCAACGCCGGCGCCAACGCTGTCTATCTGGGCGGCAAGGCTTTCGGCGCCCGGGCCTATGCCAGCAATTTCGACAGGGAGGAGCTGGCCCGTGCGGTGCAGTTCACCCATATGCACCGTGTCCGTCTCTATGTGACGGTGAACACCCTGGTGGACGACCGCGAGATGGAGGAGCTGGTGGACTACCTGCTGTTCCTGAACCGGGTGGGCGTGGACGGTATCATCGTCCAGGACCTGGGCGTCATCCGGGTGGCCCATGCGCTGGTGCCGGAGCTGCCGCTCCACGCCAGCACCCAGATGACCATCACCAGCTCCGCCGGCGTGCGTTTCGCCGCGGACCACTGGATTGTCCGGGCGGTGCCGGCCCGTGAGCTGACCCTGTCCGACCTGCAAAAGGCCAGCGCCGGTGACACGGAGATCGAGGCCTTCATCCATGGCGCACTCTGTGTCTGCTACTCCGGCCAGTGCCTCATGAGCAGTCTCATCGGCGGCCGCAGCGGCAACCGTGGACGTTGCGCCCAGCCCTGCCGTCTGCCTTATACACTGGTGAACGCCAAGGGGGAGAACATGCTGGAGGGCAAGGACGCCGGCCAGTATCTCCTGAGCCCCAAGGACCTGAACACCCTGACCATCCTGCCGAAAATGATCGAGGCCGGCGTGGTCTCCTATAAGATCGAGGGCCGCATGAAGCGGCCGGAATACGTGGCCATCGTGGTGGACGCCTACCGCCGGGCCATGGACAGCTATCTGGCCGGGAACTACCATGTGCCGGAGGAGGATTTCGCCAACATTGAGCAGGTGTTCAACCGCGATTTCACCACCGCCTACCTGGAGAAACCCCAGGGCCGGGAGATGATGAGCGACCGCCGTCCCAACAACCGGGGCGTGCTGGTGGGCCGTGTGCAGAAACTGAGCAAGGACCACAGCCGCGCGGTGATCAAACTGGAGAAGGAGCTCCACCTGGGCGACGGGCTGGAGTTCTGGGTGAAAGTGGGCGGCCGCACCGGCACCACCGTGGAGAGCATCCGCGTCAAGGGCAACGAGGTGGAGGCCGCCATGCCCGGCATGCTGGCCGAGATCGAGATCCCCAAGGGCGTGCGCCTCAACGACCGTGTGTTCCGCACCATGGACCGGAAACTGATGGATTACGCCGGCCGCTTCTACGGCGATAAGAACAAGCGGCGCATCGAGACCTCCGCCGTGGTGGTGGCCCATCTGGGCGAGCCCCTGCGCATCTACCTCTCAGATGACGAGGGCAATATGGGCATGGGCGAGACGGAGTTCCTGGCGGAGACCGCCCGGAAACACGCCCTGGACGAGAAGGCCGTGCGGAAGCAGCTGGACCGTCTGGGAACCACCGAGTACGAGCTGGGACACCTGTCCCTGGACCTGGATGACGGGCTGATGGTGCCCATGAGCGAGATCAACGAGGCCCGCCGCAAAGCCTGCGAGGCCCTGGATATCGCCCGCACCGAGTCCTTCGCGCCCTCCCGCTATGACGGGGACCGGAACGCCTGGGAGAACCTGCGGCGGATCGGCTCCTGGAAGAAAGGCGGCCGCGCGGTGGACGAGGCTGTGGCCAAAGTCACACCGGACGGGGAGACCCGTATCTCCGTCTGGGTGGACACCCTGGAGAAAGTGGAGGCCGCGCTGGACGCCGGCGCCGACTGGATCATCTTCGGCGGTGACCGGTACAGCACCAAGGACGTCACCCTGCGTGACTATCCGGAAGCGGTGAAGCTGGTGCACAAGGCCGGCCGGAAGATCGCCTTCAGCACCCCCCGTATCGTGCGGGAGAACCAGCTGGGCTATTTCGGCACCTTCCTGGACATGGTGGAGGAGAGCGGCGTGGACCTGCTCCACATCCATAATCTGAGCGTCTGGCAGCTGGCCCGGGAGCGGAACCTGTCCGTGCCCCTGTGGGCGGACACCAGCCTGAACATCTACAACACCCAGAGCCTGCAGTTCTGGAAGGAGAACGGCGCAGTGGGCGCCGCGGTATCCTCTGAACTGAACATGGCCCAGCTGAAGGACCTGGCGGCGGGGAGCCCCCTGCCTCTGGAATGCCTGGTGCAGGGACCCATCGAGATGATGGTGTCCGAGTACTGCGCCGGCGGCAGCTATCTGGGCGGTCTGGACAAAGGCGCCTGCACCTTCAAGTGCGGGGAGGACCTGTATCTCCATGACCGGAAGGACGCTGATTTCCGCCTGGCGGGAGACCAGTTCTGCCGGATGCATGTGCTGAACTCCCAGGACCTGTCCGTGGTGGCCGGCGCCACCGAGCTGAAGGACATGGGCATCAGCCGTCTGCGCCTGGACGCCCGTACCTACGGTCCGGAGGAGATCCGGAAACTCACCGGCCTCTACAAGGCGGTGCTGGCGGGCGCCATGCCCGATGCGGAGAACCTGCCGGGAACTACCCGCGGACACTATTTCCGCGGCGTCCTGTAAG
>CALAZX010000043.1 GCA_937926555.1 uncultured Negativicutes bacterium
CGCCTCCCTCTTTCCGCAGCCGGTGGGGAACCAGAGAAGGTCCACTTGTTTCCGCTCCTCCCCTTCCGGTTCGATAAAAGAAGGGAGGGTATGAAGCAGAAACGCCAGCTGGAACGGATACCATCTGATGCTGTCTTCAGGAGGGAGAGACCCGCCCCCGGCTTTGATGCTCTGCAGCCGTTGCAGGCACATCGCCTCATTGGCATAGCGGAAGGCCCGGAAGACGTTCCCCCCGGAATCGGATTCCAAGAGGTCGATGCTATGGTCCAGGCTCATCTTCATGGCCCGGCATTTCCCGATATTCCGGGCGGCGGCTTCATGGTGGCCTTGTGCCAGTTTTTCCGCATTTTCGGTCAACCGTTCTATCCATTCGCCATATTGTCCGGCAAACTCTCTCAGGCCGGCCAGGATCTCTTCTTTCGGACCCTCCGCCAGGTAGCGCATCCGGAAGATGTCCGTATCTTCCAGTTCCGCAGGCTTCATCTGCCGTAACGGGTAAGTCGGGATGAACGTGGTCTCGAGAAAGTCCGGCTCGGGTTTCTCCCGCCCCCAATATACGGAACAGCCGTGTCCCTGGGCGTAGCAGACCGCTTTGGCGTAAAGCATGTCCAGTTCCAGACTCTCCGGATCCCTGGAGACATGGATGCGGCGGTCCACCGGCGCGAATACCGGTGTGCCGTCTATGCCGGAAATCCGTACGTGGGGCTGGAAAACAGTCTTCCCGCCAATCTCATTTTTCACTTTCGGGGTGCTGTTCTTGTTCATCAGTCCGACGGTGATGATCTTTTCGCCATTGGCCAGTTCCTGCTGCAAGAAGGCGTAAAGAACCACATTGCCGCCCAGGTCCGTTTCCGGATTTCTGTCCTCGGCAGAGAAATCGATGACTTTATTGAAGGGTGTCTCCACCCGTTTCCATTCTTTCTCCTGTCTGGTTTTCCCGGAAGACTCGTACATGGCGAAAGAGCCTTCCACCTTCACCTTGAAAGCTCCAGGCTTCAGAGCGAAAGTCATACCCATGGCGGAAGGATTGTACTGGTTGCTCAGCGAGACAGAGATATCATAGGAGTCCAGCGGATCGTCAAAAACATCCGCCTCATCCGAGTCTTCATCCTCAAAGATGTCTTCACGCGGATATAATTTGCCGACGATGTAATACCGGTCAGGCGATTCATGAATCACTTCGTCCCGGCGTACAGGCCCCATCATTTCTTTTTCTATGATATCGACAATAATATCCCGCGCCTCGTAAAAATCTGCAAATCGGTTCATTTTACCTCCTGTGCATCAATACGGTTCCCCCATACGATTCCCCCTTTTTGTTTTTATGCGCCAACGCCGTAATCTGGATTCCTGTCCATACATACCAGTCACCAAAGCGTTTCGCGCCTTCCAGTTTCCGGTCAACGGGTTTTATGCAGGAGATGAGTCTGGTAACATAAATCTCATGCAATTCATTGGGGAAATATTTCACGTCTACTGTCTTTGAAGTCCCATACAGTTTCTGCATCACCGCCTGCAGACTTTGATAGAAGGACCAGCCGGTGTAGCCTAAAACGGTACCCGGTTCAGCTTCCTTTTCCAGGCGGTAGACGGCGGGAGGCTGGTTATCCCATTCCGGGCGCTCTTTTTCTCTGCATTTGATCAGCTTCACCGCATCTCCGGGTTCTATATTTTCCCGGATGTTCGTCTGCATCTCTTCAGTCAGTGCGAAAGAGATGTCTTCGATATCTTTTTCTTTGCCGACTTCCAGATGAGATAATAATTTCCTTTTTCCTTGTATTTTTTGTTGGAAGTTACGGCACCCATCTCCGTCTTGTGCAGACAGTACATATCGGTTGTTCTTTTTGATGCGGAACAGCTTCGGGTCTTCCCGTGGACGGGTCAGGGCTACATCGCGCACCCGGTGCTCTTCAGGCGGCGAGTCCTCGTCCGGACCGTTCTGGCCATCTGAAGAGCCAGGGGGCTCTTCCGGAACCAGGAGGTCATCCTGCAGCCATACCGTTCCGAATTCACTGCCTTTAGCCCGATGGATTGTGCTTACAACAATGGAGGGGGACTTCTCGTCCGGCGACAGAAGTGCCCGGGAAGAGATTTCGTTCCTCTTCAACGTGGAGAGGATATCCTCGATACGGTAGGTCTGCCGGGATTCCCCATCCATCTGCCCAACCAGGCCGTTCCAATATTCTTCGATATCCGCATTTTCCAGGGTGGGATAG
Source organism: uncultured Negativicutes bacterium (assembly GCA_937926555.1). Taxonomy (GTDB): domain Bacteria; phylum Bacillota; class Negativicutes; order Acidaminococcales; family Acidaminococcaceae; genus Succiniclasticum. The sequence continues at coordinate 2,217 of CALAZX010000043.1, forward strand.
AGCTGCGACATTGCCGACTTGAAAATATCACGGGTGATATTCTCATGGTCATATGAAAAAAGAAGACGGCTGATCCAGTCCCCCGGAGTTTTCGCATAGTCTTTCCCCTTGAGGACATGGTTGATATTCTTCTTTCTCAATTCAGTGGAAATCCGTAAAGCCTGGCCATTCGTTCTGGTGAGTATCCCCAGCGTTCCGCCCTGATAGTCGCAGGAAGACCAGCGTTCGTCTTCTTGGGGAAGGTTCTGAAGGATGTTCGCCAGATATTGATCAGCATCCTCTATTTCCCGCTCAAAGATAG
>CALAZX010000044.1 GCA_937926555.1 uncultured Negativicutes bacterium
TGACGGGTTCGCCTATACGGAACGGACCCGGGAGGAGCTGGAGCGGTGCGAGCTGCTCCCCTTCCAGGATGCTGTGGCCAACCGGGCGCCCTTCATCATGGTGGGGCATATCTCCTGCCCCGCCGTCATCGGGGACAACACCCCGGCCTCCCTGTCGCCCGCCATCATGACGGGACTCTTGCGGCAGGATATGGGTTATGAGGGGCTGATCATCACCGACGCCCTGAACATGGGCGCCATCGTGAATCTGTATTCCTCCTCCCAGGCGGCGGTGAAAGCTTTCCTGGCCGGCACGGACATCCTCCTGATGCCCGCCGATTTCCGGGGCGCCTATGCCGGCATGCTGGCAGCGGTGCGTGACGGCACCATCTCCCGGGAGCGGCTGGACGCGTCGGTGGGACGGATCCTGAGAACGAAGCTGCGGTATCTTTCCCCCGGGGAAATTAAGTAGCGGAGGAGCCTATCCTCCGCTTTTTTACTGTCTAAAATTCATTTATATGCATATAATATGGTATAGAACAAACATTTAATGTCATATATATTACACTTCCCGGAGGCTCTTCTTACCGTATGGTTACTCTTTTCGTAAAATTTCCTGATATTGCGGAATAGAAGACATAACCTGTCCATGAACGGTGCTATAATGATATTATATACTGCTTCTTGGGAACAGGGGGTTCCGGAAAAGGGTGATTTTCCGGGCGGATGGAAGGTCCGATATAGAGGCCCCGGCCTAGGAGGCATATTATCAAAGGGGTGTAATTTTATGAAGGGTCGCAGTACAGTTTTGCTCCGCACGTTTTTTCCGGAGCTTGATGGAAACCGTGTGCGTGTCGTTTATGAGAAACTGCGGGAGAACCTGCAGAAAAAAGGGTTTGGACAGGAGATACATCTGGCCGGCAGCGCCTATCTGCTGAGCCTGGCCGCCTCCGCGCGGAAGGCGGGGGCATTGCCGGAAGACCGGAGTGCCGGAGAGTTCTACCGCATGATGCTGCAGGGGGAGGCGTTCTGTTTCCCCTTCGTGAGAGAGGATGCTTTCAGGGCCTATTTCCGACGGCAGGTCCCGGCGGCCTGCCCGGCCTGCTGCTGGAATCTGCTGGAGGAGTTCTCCCCCGAGGAGTTCGCCGCCTGCGTCTTCCTGGACAGGGAACAGGCGCCGGGGAAGGTGGCCAGGGAACTGTTCGTCCACGAGCTGGCCATGCAGCTGCTGGACATCTGTCCCGGCGAGCGGGTGGCTGATCTCTCCTGCTGCGCCGGGGACTTCCTCCTCAGCGCCGGCACCCGGGAGGAGGCGCTTCGTCTTCACGGCATCGAGAAATCCCCCGAGCTGGCGGGCATCACCGCGCTGCGGGTGAAAATCATCCTGGCCCGGGAGAAGGCGGGGAAGATTCCCATCGGACTGCCGTCCGAATTCTTCCTGGACTGGAACTCCGCCAGCTGCTTCTTCGGCGAGGACAAGTTCTCCGAGGAGCACAAGGTGGTCTATGACAAGGTGTTCGCCGCCTATCCCTGCGGCGTGAAGGTGAGCGATATGGAGCAGGACTGCAGCTATGTGCGCTACCTCCGGGAAGCGGATCCGGTGTTCCTCCGGGGCACCTCCGCCGTATGGTGCTACAACCGGCTGCTGAAAGAGCTCCTGGCTCCCGGCGGCAAGGCGGTGGGCCTGATCCGGCGCTCCGACCTGGAAGAGAACGGTGACAGCCGGGTGCGCCGCTACTTCCTCAGCAAAGGCTATGTGGAGGCGGTGGTGGACATTCCCCTGGAGATCGGAGAGGAACGGTTTGTGCTGATGGTGTTCAGCCACGGCAACAAAACCGTCCGTTTCATCGATGCTGCTACGGACTTCAGGGAGAGCTCCGACCGGAGCCGTCTGGCGGAGGACATCCGCCGGGGACTGGACGGCGGGTTTCCCGTACGGGATATCCCCATGGAGGAGATCCTGGCCATGAAGGACTGCGTGCTGGTGCAGGAGATGCCGGTGCCGGAGATGGCCTAACAGCAGGCGGCGGGACCGGTCATCCGGACCGTCCCGGACCAATAGAATATACATCTGACAGAACGGGAGCCTTCCTCCGGGAAGGCTCTTTTTTTGTGGCTTATTTTTGAAATCTGCCTTCCGGAGACAGAGGAAAACAGAGAAACATGATATACTATAATATAAGAAATACCATATGGATTATGACAAAAATCATGATAGGAACCACAACGGGAAAGGCAGGGCGGGACACCTGCCCGGAACCCATGCCCGCAGCGCGGCGGGCCCACCGTCCCTCCCCTTTTTCCGGGAGGGAGCGCATCACCGGACAACACCGAAAGGATGATGGAAATGCCATACGTGAACATCAAGATCACACGGGAAGGAAACGTGACAAGCGAACAGAAACGGCAGCTGATTGAGGGAGCCACCAACCTGCTCCATGACGTGCTGGGCAAGAACAAGGCCACCACGGTGGTGACCATCGAGGAAGTGGAGATGGACGCCTGGGGCATCGGCGGCGTGCCGGTGAGCGAGCTGCGGAAGAAGCAGAACAAAGAGAAATAAAAACAGCACATGACAGTCCGCCGGATGACGGCGGCAGCTTCCGGAGACGACACGCCCCGGAAGGAACCGGCCTGGAGACGGTCCGGATACAGGCGGCACCCACGGGGGCCGGGAAAGTGGAGCAGGACGCTTCGAGCGCCTGAAGAGGAACAACGGATCATGAGAGCCGGAACAATGCTGATCACGGCGGCGGTGGCCGCCATGCTGGCGATGCCCCTGAGCGGCACCGCATGTACGCTTTTCGGCGCCGCCGGGGACGGATACGTCAAGGACGGCGGCACCATCCTGGTGAAGAACCGGGACTGGACACCTCCCCAGTGGCAGGAGCTGCGGCTGGTGGCCGGGGACGGCTACCGGTACTACGGGCTTTTCGCCGGGGACAAGGACAAGATGGCCTTGAAAGGCGGGCTCAACGAGAAAGGACTGGCGGTGTTCTCCGCCTCCGCTTCCGCCATTCCCAGGAAGGAGCGGCAGGAGATGGAAGGGGCGGGGAGGAGCGCCCTGAAAGAGCTGCTCACCACCAGCGCCACCGTGGAGGAGGCCCTGAAGCACACCGACGTGTTCAAGGGGCCCAAGTTCCTCATGCTGGCGGACGCCCACCAGGTCGCCTACGTGGAAGTGGGGGACCACGGGAAGTTCCAGGTCCGCAGGGTGGACGCGGGCACGCTGGCCCACACCAACCATTATCTGACGCCGGAGCTGGCGGAGTTCAACCGCCGTATCGGCGTGTCCAGCCGGACCCGGTATGAGCGGATCGGGGAGCTGTTGGCCGGCACGAAGCCCCTGACCCTGGACGACATGCTCCGGTTCAGCCGGGACAGCGAGAACGGGTCCTCCAGCAGCATCTGGCGGACCGGCAGCGCCAAAGACCGGGAGGAGACCCTGGCCACCTTCGCCGTCCGTCTCAAGGAGGGGACGGATCCTCAGATCTACGTGAAGGTGCGGCACAACCCCGAGGACCGGGGGAAGGAGGAAGTGGTCCGCCTCACCGGCAGCGAGCTTTTCAGCGGCAAGAAGACCAACCTCCTGCAGCACAGCGGCGGCAACAGCTGCTACGCACACGGCAACTCCTTCTGGAGCGGCCTATGGGAGCGGCTCCGCGCCTGGTGGCACTCCCTCTGGGCATGACCGGGCCGGCTGGCGGGGCAGGATGGAATGAGATAGTAACGTCATACGCAAGACAGCGGCTCTGACAAGGAAGCCGCAGGATGGCCGAAGCGGACAATGAAATCCGCAAGACGGCGGAAATGACCATAAGTACGTAGCAAGGAAGGAATGATGAACATGGATTTTTCGAAACTGTATATTGACGGAGCCTGGGTGGAAAGCGCCTCGGGCAAGATGATCGACGTGGAGAATCCCGCCACCCGGGAGATCTTCGCCAGCGTGCCCGCCGGCAACGGCGAGGACGTGGCACGGGCAGCGGAGGCCGCCTACGCGGCGTTCCCCGGCTGGATGGCCACCCCGCTGGAGAGACGTATCGAGCTGATGGAGAAGTTCCTGGAGATCTTCCGGGAGCAGGAGCCGGAGCTCATCGACATCACGGTGAAGGAGCTGGGCTCCCCCTATGATTTCGCCAAGAGCGCCCAGGTGGAGTACCAGTACGTGCGCACCTGCTCTTATATCGACCTGGCGCCCCGGGTTCCCCTGGTGGAGAAGATGGCGCAGTCCACCACCTACCGCGAGCCAGTGGGCGTGGTCGGCTGCATCACCCCTTGGAACTATCCCCTGGGCCAGGTAATCCAGAAGATCATCCCGGCCATGCTCATGGGCAACACCGTGATCCTGAAACCCAGCCAGCACACTCCGCTGTCCTCCTTCTACCTGGCGGAGGCCATGGACCGCGCCGGCTTCCCCAAAGGCGTGTTCAACCTGGTCACCGGCAGAGGCGGCGAGGTGGGCAACGCCATGTCCGACCATCTGCTGGTGCAGATGATCTCCTTCACGGGATCCACCTCCGGCGGCGTCACCGTGGCCAAACACGCCCTGGACAGCGTGAAACGGATCAGCCTGGAGCTGGGCGGCAAGTCCCCCTATGTGATCCTGAAAGGCGCGGACTACCGGAAGGCCATCTACAACTGCTTCAACAGCATCTTCCTCAACTCCGGCCAGACCTGCACGGCGTTCTCCCGCCTGCTGATCCCCGAATCCGAGAAGGAGACCCTGGAGAAGCTGATGCTGGAGATCATCCCCGAATACACCGTGGGCGACCCCGCGGTGAAAGGAATCAAGATCGGACCCCTGGCCTCCCGTCAGCAGTTCGACAAAGTGAAAGAGTACATCGGCAAGGGCGTGGCGGAAGGTGCCACCCTCTTCCGCGGCGAGGTTCCCGGCGAGCCGGAAGGCGGCTACTATGTGAAGCCGGTGATCTTCACCGGTGTGGATAACGGCATGACCATCGCCCGGGAGGAGATTTTCGGGCCGGTGCTCTGCGTCATCACCTACAAGGATGTGGAGGACGCCCTCCGCATCGCCAACGACACGGAATACGGCCTCAACGCCGGTGTCTTCGGCGCCACCAAGGAGGAGGCCGTGGCGGTGGGCCGCCGCATCATGGCGGGCAACGTCTATATCAACACCAGCCCCCGTGACACCGCGGCGCCTTTCGGCGGCTACAAGAAGAGCGGCATCGGCCGTGAGGGCGGCATCTACGGCATGCTGGAGTTCACCCAGCAGAAATCCCTCTTCGACAGCTGTGACTGACCGTCTTCCACTTCGCGCACACTTCCGCCGGCATCTGCCGGTGGCGGGGCAGGACGGGACGGCGTGAAGGCCGGCACCGGACACCGCGCCTGAGGCGTACCGGCCGGAGAGTGACGGCACCATACGGATATTTCCCGGGAAACGGTCCTTTCGGAGGGCCGTTTTCCTTCTGTTCCGGTCTTGTGTGATGAACTAACAGACGGGACGGTCCGGATAGGGTATAATACAGAATAAGAGTTATAAGATAAACAATGAAGCGATAAAGAAAACGACAGGAGGACCACTTATGGGAAATGTGATCATCATCGGAGCCGGCCCCGCAGGGGTGTCGGCCTCCTTATACACCATCCGCGCCGGGGTGAAGACTACGGTGCTGGGACGGGACGGCGGCGCCCTGGCCAAGGCGGAGAAGATTCAGAACTACTACGGGCTGCCGGAAGCCGTCAGCGGCCGTCAGCTCCAGGAGGATGGCGTGGCGGGAGCCCGCAAGCTGGGCGTTGAGTTCGTGGACACCGAAGTGGTGGGCCTGAGGATGAACGACAGCTTCGACGGATTCGTGGTGGAGTCTCTGGACGGAGTCCGCGAGGCGGACGCCGTGATCCTGGCCGGCGGCGCTTCCCGGCTGGCTCCTCCCATCCCCGGCCTGAAAGAGCTGGAGGGACGGGGTGTCAGCTACTGCGCTGTCTGCGACGCCTTCTTCTACCGTGGCAAGACCGTGGCCGTGTTGGGTGCCGGGGAGTATGCCCTCCATGAGGCGGAGACCCTGCTGCCCGTGGCGGGGAAGGTGTACCTGCTCACCGACGGCGCCGAGCCGGAGGTGGCACTGCCGGACAACCTGGAGGTGCGGAAAGAGAAGATCGCCGCGCTGGAAGGCGGGGAACGCCTGGCCGGCGCGCGGCTGGAGAACGGTGACCTGGTGGAGATTGACGGGGCTTTCGTGGCCTACGGCACCGCCGGCAGCGTGGACCTGGCCCGGAAGATTGGCGCCCTGGTCCAGAACGGCAGCATCATCATGAACAAGGACATGGCCACCAACGTGCCCGGCCTCTATGCCGCCGGGGACTGCACCGGCGGACTGCTGCAGATCGTGAAGGCGGCCTATGAGGGCGCCGCCGCAGGACTTTCCGTCATCCGCTATCTGCGGGGGAAGGAGAAGCGATGACTGTACAGAAAGGCGAGTTCACCGACCTGTTCATCGAGAAGTTCTCCTTCTGGCCCAACCTCAGCGAGATCGAGAAGATAAAACTCACTGAGAACACCAGGGTGGAGAAGTACGAGAAAGGCCGCACCATCTATGGCGGCGACTCGGACTGCATCGGTCTCATGCTGGTGAAGAAGGGGCAGATCCACGCCTACACCCTCTCCGACGACGGGCGGCAGGTCACCCTGTACCGCCTCTATCCCGGGGATGTGGGGGTGCTCACCGTCTCCTGCGTCCTGGACCAGATCACCTTCAAGGTGTTCATGGATGCCGATGAGGACACGGAGATCCTCCTGACATCGGCGCCGGTGTTCCGGCAGCTGGCGGAGGAGAACATCTACGTGAAATGCTTCGGCTACGAGATGGCCACCGCCCGCCTGTCCTCTATGCTGCGGACCATGCAGCAGGTCCTCTTCCTCAGTGCCGACAAGCGTCTGGCCCTGGTGCTCCTCAACGAGAGTGAGAAGCTGGGGACGGACCGGCTGAAACTGACCCAGGAGCAGATCGCCCATCTCATGGGAAGCGCCCGGGAAGTGGTGAGCCGGCTGCTGAAAGATTTCTCCGGCGAGGGCATGGTGGAATCCGGCCGCGGCACGGTGCGGATCCTGGACCGGGAGAAACTGGAACGGCTGGCCCGCTGAGCCTGCTTCCCGCAACCGCTGCGCAAAGGCCGCGGAACAGCACCGATACCTGGATACGGACAGAAACAGAATAAAAAAGAAAACCGCTTTTCCTTTCACGGGAAAGCGGTTTTTTGTCGTCTTTTCTCCTCTCCCTTTTTTTCTCGCCGTTTCCGGGCATAAAAAAAGCCCCGCCGGTGTCTCACGTCGGCGGGGAAAATTATTGAGTAGGGTTGAGGATGTAGTGTTACAAGTTTCTTTGTGTTTAATCAGGGTTTAAGGGGTTGAATTTCTTTTCAAGGGGCGTTTCATGAACTTCCGTGGTTTCGCCGGAAGTCAGGGGTTGATTTTGTTCCGGATTATTTGAACAGTTCCAGAACAGCTTCTTTCGGCTGGTAGCCGATGGAGGTCCCGATGGTCTCGCCGTCTTTTACGGCAACCAGGGTGGGGATGCTCATCACGTTGAATTTCTGGGCCAGTTCCGGCTCGTCATCCACGTTCACTTTGCATACTTTCAATGCATCGTTCTCCTCGGCGATCTCGTCGACTACCGGGGACATCATACGGCAGGGGCCGCACCAGGATGCCCAGAAATCGATCAATACCGGTTTGTCAGACTGCAGTACCTCTGCAGCGAAGTTCTGTTTCGTAACATTTACAACTGCCATGTTAATTCCCTCTTTCTGTTTTCATTTCCTGCCGCCTTGGCGGTTCAGGATGTGTTGTTTTCTTATCTTGTGTTCAGTATAGCCCATGAGAACGTTTCTTTCTGTAACTTCGTCACATAACAGATAAAAAATATCAAATTACTTGGAATTGAGATGAAAAAATAAAGCGGATGCCGTATCCGCTTCATTCAGAATCACTTGAGATATTTCCCCGGAGCCTTTTTCCGGGATTGTCCTTGCAGAGGCCCGGACTTGCCGCTATGCACCGGCACGGCTCCGGATATCCTCCCGCCGGATTCATACTGCCGTCCTCATCCCTCGCCGCACTGGCGGATCATGGCCTCCAGGGGCGCCTCCAGCACCAGGCCGGAGCAGCGGCGGCGGGTTTTGCCGTTCAGGAAGGAGATGGTGGTGGGAAGGATATAGATATTGTAGCGCTGCACCAGGGCGGGGCAGTCCTCCACCTCGACCCGGCAGATTTTCACGCCGGGGTTCCGGGATGCCACGGTCTCCAGGGTGGGGACCATCATGCGGCTGGGCTGATGGCCGGACAGGTAGAAGTTCACCAGTACCGGTCCTTCCGCCTCCAGCACTTCCTGCAGGAATGTATCCTCGGTGACCTTCAGCAGGTCGTCAGTGACGATTTTCATGAATAACGCTCCTTTCATTGGATGAATCCGGAAATCGGCTTTCTCCGCAAGGCGGGCCCGAGTCCTTCACGTTTCTGTCTCCCGGATTTTCCGTTCCGCAGCCGTTCTCAATAGCCGTACTGCAGGTATTTGCGGATGCGGCTCAGCCGTTTCTGTGTGTCCGGGTGGTCCGCCAGCAGCCGTCTGAAGAACGACATCTCGGCCTCGCCCCGGGTGATGAAGTTCAGGCTGTCATAGAGCTCTGCTCCCAGCCCGATCTCGCAGGCGTAGCGGTCTGCGGCGTACTCGTCCCGCCTGCTGCCGAACCGGTTTACCAGGAACAGGGGCAGTTGGAGGAGGAACTTGAAGATGTAGATCTGGACCACCAGGACCCAGGCCAGGATGCAGGTGATCCAGCCCAGGATGGGGATGAAACTGAGCCACTGGAAGAAGCGGGCCAGCTGGCGGTAGAACCAGATGACGATCTCGCCGAAAGAGCTCATCACATACATGAGGAAGGAGAGCCGGGTGTGCCGTTTCCGGATATGCCCCATCTCGTGGGCGATGAGCCCCGCGATGTTGTCGATGTAGAGGGCGTTCACCACGGGCTCCGTCACGGCGATATTGTTGTTCCCCAGCGCGAAGGCGTTCCACATGGGGATGTCGCAGATGTAGATGTTGTAGTCCGCCGGATCCAGCCCCGCCTTGCGGCAGACCAGGTCCATGGCACTGTACAGACGCCGCGCCTGCTCGCCGGTAGGCTTTTTGCAGCTGTTGATGCGGCAGATGAACCACTGCATGAGACCGGTGGTGGTCAGCAAACAGGGAATCAGCAGGGTCAGCACCGACAGAAGCACGGTGACGGATTCCGGGGTGACGGGAACCTGCAGTGAGTAGAGAATCTCCGTCAGCGCTTTCCAGCGGACCGGATGGATCATCTCCACCAGGTACCAGAAAGAGAAGACGATGATAAAGTTCACCAGGAAGGTGAGCAGCAAGGTGATCATGATAGACTCCTTCAGAAAAAACAGAGAATGCGGAGCTGAGTGTCCGCGGACTGACGGTGGGAGGCGGATGCCGCCACCGGATATCATAATGTCATCATAATGTCATCTTAGAAAATTCGCCGCCGGCATCCTTTCCTCCTGCTATTTTCATCATATCCTGAAAAAGAAATGTTATCGTTCCGGCCAGTTGCTTCCGTCACCGCCCGCCGCCATTCCCATGAAAGGGGGGCGCGGTAGAGTGGACGTCCGTCAGGCTCAGGCCTGTCTCGGGCGCAGTCCGCGGCCGCCACAATTCCGGATCAGCGCCGGATATGCTCACGGGGCCAGATGATACGGCCGGGAATCTGGGCCAGGAAGATGCCGCTGGCCATGAGGACACAGCCGATGATCTCACGACCGCTCATCAGCTCGCCCAGGATGAGGAAGCCGGCCAGCGCGCCGAAAACCATCTCCGTGCTCAGAAGCAGGGAGGCTTCGGTGGCGGGCACGTTCCGCTGGGCGATGATCTGCAGGGTGAAGCCCACGCCGCTGGACATCAGGCCGGCGTAGAGCAGGGGGATCATGGTATCCCGGATCACCTGCCAGGTCAGTACCTCCGTGGAGAAGGGAAGCAGCAGGAAGCCCAGCAGGGAGCAGAAGATGAACTGGCCCTCCGCCAGGTAGATGCCGGGATGCCAGCGGACAAAGTTGTCGATGGCCAGGATCTGCAGCGCCCAGAACACCACGCCCGCCAGGTTCAGCAAATCGCCGTAGTTCAGCGGGCCGCCGTCGGCGTGGAAGGCCAGCAGGTACAGGCCGCAGAGGGAGATGAAGCAGCCGACCAGGTGGGTGATGCGGAAGGCGTTGTGGATGAACAGGCCCAGAATCGGCACCGCTATAATGTAGAGAGAAGAGATGAACCCGGCTTTCCCGGCGGTGGTGTAGATCAGACCGTGCTGCTGCAGGGCCGAGCCGCAGAAAAGGAAGAAGCCAAGGATGAAGCTGCAGAGCACCAGTGAGACTGGTTTCCCCCCTTTTTCCGTGATGTTTCCGGCAGCGCTTCCGCCGTTCGCAGGGGCGGGTCCGCTACCAGATGCAGCGCCTTTTCCGGACTGCAGGCTCTCCGCCCGGAGCTTCCGCCAGGTGTAGTACACCAGGGGCAGGATGGACAGGGCGCCGATGAGGAACCGGACGGCGATAAAGGAGAAGGCACCCATGGTGCCGGTGCTCATCCGCTGGAACACGAAGGTGGTGCCCCAGACAAATGATGTGATCAGAAGTAAAATACGTGCTTTCATAAAAAACGCAAAATCCTTTCTTTTTGG
>CALAZX010000045.1 GCA_937926555.1 uncultured Negativicutes bacterium
CATCACGGGGACCCGGTTCTATTCCTGTAATCAGATTCAGCAGAAAATCCATTCTTGTACGCGCTTCCATTATGCCGCTGTCAGACAGGAATGCCCAGAAGTCGTCCCGGTTCAGCTCCTTCTCGATATGGTCCCACTGGAAAGCGATCTCCTGCTGCCGTTCCGCAGTCATCTCACTGCGCCGGTCCCTGCTGAGAATCAGCGCTTTCACCAGTTCGGAACTGGTCAAGGGAATCTTGCCGATATTCAGACGAGTGAAAAGCTCCCGGGAATCCACCTCCCCGCCTACCTCATACCAGATTACATTCACGGATGTGTTGCCGGAATACAGGCATTCTCCGATACGGTTCCTCCGGCTCCGGAGATCCTCCATGAACCAGTCTCTGATGGTATGGAACGCGGTGGCCAGAAAGTGGAAATCGATATTCTCCTCTTTTCCACTGTCATCGATCTTCCCGCTTTGCGGAGAATAGGACAGATTCCGCAGAAAACGCTCCGTCTTCTCCCTTGTCTCATAATCCAGCGTGAACGGGGGGTTGAACGGTATATATTCGCAATCATCCAGGAATTTGAGGATGAGAAACAGTGTTGTCAACCGCTGCTGTCCGTCAATCAGCTCAAAAAAACTCCCCTGCTCATCCTCGCGGCGGCGCACCACCACAGGCTGCAGGCAGTATTTCTGGTTGCCCGTCCTCCGGGAATAGAATTCCAGAATATCATCCAGCAGCATCCTCACTTCATGTTCCGTCCAGCGGTAGCCCCGCTGATAGGATGGGATCAGGAAGCGTCCCCTGATTTCTCCTACCGGCTTGATTTCCAGCTTTATATCCGACTTTCCTCCGCAACTTGTCATCTCTTATCCTCCCGTCAGTCCGTATAGTTTCCCGGATACTTCTCCTCGAACCGCTCCAGGATCTCCAGCAGGTCGTCCGTCAAATAGTTCTTCGCCTGCAGGGCCAGCAGCTCCGGCACGCCGTAGTACGCCTCCGCCACGCTGCCGCAGATGGCGGCGATGGTGTCGCTGTCCCCGCCGATGGAGATGGCGTTGCGGATGGCATCCTCGAACCCGGTGGACTCGAAGAAGGCTTTCAGCGCCTGGGGCACGCTGCCCTGGCAGCTCACGTCGAACTTGTATTCCGGACGGATCTCCTCCAGGGTGAAGTCCATGGGGTAATAGTTCCGGTGGATATAGTCCCGGATCTCCTCTTTGTCCTTGCCCTCCCGGGCCAGCCGGATTGACACTGCCGTGGCCTCCGC
>CALAZX010000046.1 GCA_937926555.1 uncultured Negativicutes bacterium
AAGCTGACAAGACCGCGCTGAAAGACCTGGCGGACAATGCCACCGATGTGAATGTCGCCAACTGGGCGACGAAACTTGGCACCGGTGCTGTAGCCAGCGGCGACACGAATCTGGTGACCGGCGGTACTGTGTTCAACGCCGTGAACGTGAAGGCCAACCGTGATATGGACAACCTGACCGAAGCCGGCAAGACCGTAGTGAGAGACCTGGCGAAAGAATCCGTGAAAGTTATCGACGGCACCAATACCACTGTTGAGATGGGTACGGAGGGCAACGCCACCACCTACAAGGTGAACATCAGTGACGAGGCCATCAACAATGCGGTGACCCCGGCACTGGGCACCAAGGCTAACAAAGACGCCTCCAATATCGAGACGGAGAAATGGGCTGACAAGCTTGGCACCGGCACGGTGGCCAGCGGCGACAAGAACCTGGTGAACGGCGACACCGTCTACAATGCCATCAAGGACAAGGCGGACAAATCCGAAATCACCGACCTGAAGAACGCCGCCGGCATCGACAAGGGCAAATGGACCACGGCACTGGGCACCGGCACTGTGGTGTCCGGTAACAATGAACTGGTCACCGGCGGTACGGTAGCTGATGCTATCAACGATGCGGTGACCTCCTCCACAGCCGGCAAAGCCGATCTGGATGCGGGCAACATCGACGTGGAAAAATGGAGAGACAAGCTGGGCCAGGGAAAGGTTGAAGCCGGTAACAAGGGCTTGATCAACGGCGGACAGGTCTTTGATGTCAAGCAGGATCTTGACGCGGCCATCGATAAGAACGCCAAGGAGATTAGCCGTCTGGACAAGAATCTGGGAGATCCTGCCAAAGACGCCTCTGACAAGCGCAACGGTGCGGACACCCCTGCGGGTGCGGACGGGATGAACGGTGCCTCTGTCAACGACAAGGCCAACGCGCTGCGTCGTGGCGAGGCCGGCTCCATGGTCTATACGGACGCTGAGGGCAACCGTGTCAGCAGAGCTATGGACGGAAAACTGTACAAGACCGATGACATCGACGGGACCACCCGGATGCCGCTGGCCGGCGTGAAGGCCGTGAATCCGGAGAAAGTAGGCGGCAGCCTGGTGAATGCGGAAGGCTCCACCACGGACCCCACCGCACTGCATAACGTTGCGGCAGGCAGAATCAGCGCTGACTCCACCGATGCGGTGAACGGCGGCCAGCTGTTCGGTGTCATGGACCAGGCCAACGAGAACCGTCTGGCCATCGGCGACCTGGACCGCAAGGTCAACGGCACCGCCGCACTGGGAGCCGCCATCGCGGCACTGAGACCCCTGGACT
>CALAZX010000047.1 GCA_937926555.1 uncultured Negativicutes bacterium
CCCGCCGGGACATTGGTTCCATCTCTGTATTGTGAATCCGCCCCGAATGTGATAAAATGTTCTTTCAGTAAATCACGGATTTTTTGGTGAATCCGAATTCTTTCAATAGAGAAACAGGGACGGATATGAACAAAGTCAGAAGTGTTGTCAGTGTGAGCCTGGGCTCCTCCGCGCGGAACGCGGAGGGACTCCTGCAGCTGGGGGATGTCTCCGTGAAGCTGCTGCGGCGGGGCACTGACGGGGATAAAAAGAAGGCGGCGGAACTGCTGCGGTATTATGACGGCAAAGTGGACGCCATCGGGCTGGGAGGCACGGACCTCTACCTGGTGGCGGGCCACCGGCGTTATGTATTCGCGGAGTCCCGCCGTCTGCTGGAGAACGTGAAGCGGACTCCGGTGCTGGACGGCAGCGGTCTGAAGAACACGCTGGAGCGGATGCTCATCCGCCGTCTGGCGGCGGAAGGGCGGATCGATTTCGCAGGCAAGAAAGTCCTGCTGGTCTGCGCCGTGGACCGTTTCGGCATGGCGGAGGCTCTGGCCGAGCAGCAGTGCTCCCTGACTTTCGGGGACCTGATTTTCGGGCTGGGTCTTCCCATCCCCATCCACAGCCTGGGCATGCTGGGCCGTTGCGCCGCCATGGTGGCGCCGGTGATCACCAAGCTGCCCATCGACTGGTTCTATCCCACCGGTCAGCAGCAGAATCAGAAGCGGCACCGCCACGAGAAGTATTTCCGGGAGAACGACATCATCGCCGGAGATTTTCTCTTTATCAAGCGGTTCATGCCTGATTCCCTGGAAGGCAAGACCATCATCACCAATACGGTCACCGCGGCAGACCGTGAACTGCTGCGGCGCGCCGGTGTATCGGTGCTGGTCACCACCACTCCCTGCGTGGGAGGCAGAAGCTTCGGCACCAATGTGATGGAAGCGGCGCTGGTGGCGGCGGCCGGCGGCAAACAGGCCCTGAGCCCGGAACAGTACGAGAAGCTGATCCTGGACAGCGGTCTGGAATATTCATTTGAAGAATTGCAGAAAGTCTAACGGTAAAGGAGTAAGCGGAAGTATGGAAAAATTTGCGTTTATGCTGCACCCCCTCTCTCTGGAGGACATGCAGCATGTATCGCCTATCATCAAATATGTGCCGGACAAGGTGCTGGAGTTTGTCCTGGAACATAAGAAGCCCTTTACTGTATCCCATATCACGGGGGTGAAGAGCCCCCATGCGGAAGCGGAAGGCTGGTTTGTGGGCTGCCCGCTGACGGCCAAGCAGATGGTGGAGCTGCCCGAGGAGTTCGTGGTGGACCGCATCATCGAGACGGGCAAGATCGCCCAGGAGCTTGGCGCGAAGATTGTCGGACTGGGCGCCTTCACCTCCATCGTGGGGGATGCGGGCGTCACCGTGGCGGAGAATCTGGATATCGCCGTGACATCGGGCAACAGCTATACGGTGGCCACGGCCCTGGAAGGGACCCGGGAGGCCGCCCGTCTCATGGGCAAGAACATGGCGGAGGCCCAGGTGGCCATCATCGGCGCCAGCGGTTCCATCGGTTCCGCCTGCGCCCGGATCCTGGCCCGGGAGGTGCGCCATATCAATCTGGTGGCCCGCCACCTGCAGCCCCTGGAGGAGCTGGCCCAGGAACTGAACCGTGAGTCCCAGGCCACCTTCGAGGTGAGCTCGGACATCCGGGAGAGCCTGCGGCACGCCGACGTGGTCATCGCCGTGACCAGCGCCGTTGATTTCATCATCAACCCGGCGGACCTGAAGCCCGGCGCCGTTGTCTGCGATGTGGCCCGGCCCCGTAACGTGTCCCGGAACGTGTCCGCACTGCGGAACGACGTCCTGGTCATCGAGGGCGGCGTGATCCAGGTGCCCGGCGAGAACCTGGACT
>CALAZX010000048.1 GCA_937926555.1 uncultured Negativicutes bacterium
GGTCTTTTCTCCGCTTTCGGTTCCGTCTCATAAGTGTTCACCCGGGCGAAAAGCTTCTCGCCGTCCAGCGGATACTCTCCGTTGGCCACCTTGCTGAAATCGGTCTCCAGCAGGTAGGTGAGTCCCTGAGCCAGTCTCGGGGAGACATAGGGAATCAGTTTTGCTATATCATTCTTTGTTCCTGTAATCATATGGAACACCTCGCTTGTCGTTTTTGTGGTAACCACTGGGGCTATTATACTACAACCGCCACCGGTTCACAAGCCGCGGTCCGGAAGCACCGTGCCGCAACGACAAGAGCTATGTTACCACAAAATCCGCCGCCGGTAAAGGGGATTTTCCGGAATTTCCTGTTTTTTCCCATATCCCTTTGCCAAAAAACAGGAAATAAGGTAAAATATCTCATATTCTTTTTCAAGCAGTTCCACACGCTTATAATGAAAGACCCATAGCAAACGCCCGGAATCCCGCTTCACAGCCGACGACCGGCGCGTCATCACAGAACGCAAAGAGAGGTACATCATGAGTTTTCTGACAGTCAACAAAATCAGCCATTCCTTCGGCGGACGCCAGATCCTGGAGGACGTGTCCTTCAAGCTGGAGAAAGGCGAGCATATCGGCCTGGTGGGTGCCAACGGCGAAGGCAAGTCCACCTTCTTCAATATCATCACCGGCCACCTGCTGCCCGATGACGGCCAGGTGAACTGGCCCGGCAAGATCACCGTGGGCTACCTGGACCAGCAGAGCACCCTCACCGAGGGCAAGACCATCCGCGACATCCTGCGGACCGCCTTCACCGCCGATTTCGAGGCGGAGAAGGAGATGCTGGACCTGTACGAGAAGATGGGCGACGCCGACGAGGACACCATGAACAAGATGCTGGTCCGCGTAGGCGAGATCCAGACCCGTCTGGAGCATTCCGGCTTCTACTCCCTGGACAGCAAGATCGAAGAGTTCGCCAACGGCCTGGGCCTGGGAGAGATCGGCCTGGACCGCGACGTCAGCGACCTGTCCGGTGGTCAGCGCAGCAAGGTCCTCCTGACCAAGCTGCTCCTGGAGGACGCCGACATCCTGCTGCTGGACGAGCCCACCAACTACCTGGACGTGGAGCACATCCAGTGGCTCACCAAGTTCCTGCAGGACTACGAGAACGCCTTCATCCTCATCTCCCATGACACCGGCTTCCTCAACGACGTGGTCAATGTCATCTACCACCTGGAGAACTGCCAGCTGACCCGGTACACCGGCAACTACGACAAGTTCCAGGAGCTCTACGCCATCCAGAAGGCCCAGCAGGAGAGCGCCTACCTGCGCCAGCAGCAGGAAGTGGCCAAGCTGGAGGATTTCATCGCCCGGAACAAGGCCCGTGTGGCCACCACCGGCATGGCACGCAGCCGCCAGCGGAAACTGGACAAGATGGAGATGATCGAGAAACCCTCCGAGAAGCCGAAACCCCATTTCCGCTTCACCCCGGCCCGCACCCCCAGCCGTTTCCTGGCGGAGGCGGAGGATCTGGTGCTGGGCTACGACAGCCCCCTGACCCGTCCCGTCTCCTTCAAGCTGGAGCGCAACAGGAAAGTCGCCATCAAAGGTGTCAACGGCCTGGGCAAGACCACCCTGCTGAAGACCATCCTGGGCGAGATTCCGCCCTTCAGCGGCAAGATCGTCCCCGGCGAGTTCCTGGAGCCCGGCTACTTCGCACAGGAGGAGCGGGAGAAGAACGAGAACACTGCCCTGGAGGATGTGTGGAACGAGTATCCCGGCCTGACCAACGGCGAGGTACGTGCCGCCCTGGCCAACTGCGGCCTCACCAACGAGCACATCACCTCCAAGGTCTTCGTCCTCAGCGGCGGCGAGGCGGCGAAAGTCCGTCTCTGCAAGCTGATGCTCCGCGACATCAACTGGTTGGTGCTGGACGAGCCCACCAACCATCTGGACGTGGAGGCCAAGGCCGAGCTGAAGCAGGCCATCATCGACTTCAAGGGCTCCGTGCTCCTGGTATACCACGAGCCGGACTTCTATGAGGACTGGATTGACGAGGTCTGGAACATCGAGGACTGGACCACCAAGATTATCTGAT
>CALAZX010000049.1 GCA_937926555.1 uncultured Negativicutes bacterium
AAAAGTCATGCGTGATTCTTGAAGATATTGTATAATAGTTAGGAATTTGTTTTATGACCCATTCCGCGGTGACGGGGGAGAAGGGGGCGGACTGGGTGCTGACCCCGGAGACCGCTGTCCAGGGTTTCTTCTTCTACAAGGTGGACCCGGAGCGGGTGAAGGAGCTGGAGGTGCAGCCCGCGGCTTCCCTTGAGCCCCTGCTGGAGGAGGGCCGCAAGTACGGCTACCAGCTGTTCCTGGGCTGCGGCGAGGCGGCTCCCGAGGACGGCTGCAACTACAACAGCTGCCTGGTGTTCCGGCCCGACGGCTCCCTGGTGGGACGCCACCGGAAGAACCATTCCCACGAGATGGGCTCCGAGGCCTGGGTGAAGAACGACACCCACATCCGCCCCATGGAGATCAGCGGCATGACCGTAGGGGTCATGGTCTGCGCCGACGCCTATTTCGAGGACATGTACTACAGCATGAAGGACCAGGGTGCGGAGCTCCTGGTGGACGTGGCCGCCTGGCCGCCGTCGGAATCTGTGGGCAACCCCGCGGATTTCTGGGTGCGCTGCACCACGGACACCCAGCTTCCCCTGATGCTCTGCAACCAGACCGGCAGCCCCAGATGGCTGGACATGCAGCATGGCCAGAGCGTCTACATGGACAAGGGGGAGATGAAGCTGGCCTACAGCGGCAAGGAGGCCCTCCTGATCATGGACTGGGACGAGAAGACGAAGCAGCCCCTGTCCCAGGAGTTCGAAGTCTATCCCATGGACTTCGCCTAAGGTATAACACAAGGTCATGTAAGAAAGAGGTTTCGAGATACAGCTATGTCATTCATGAAAAAAGGCTTCCCGTTCGCTGCCGTGGTGGGGCAGGAACAGGTGAAGAAAGCCATACTCATCACCCTGGTGACAGGGAAGTCCGGCGGGCTGCTGATCAGCGGCACCACCGGCACCGCCAAGACCACCCTGGTGCGCAGCGCGGCGGAGCTGTCGGGGGACCGGCGGATCCACGACCTGCCCCTAAACGCCACCGAGGACATGCTCTTCGGCAGCATCGACATCGAGCATGCGGTGCAGAGCGGCCAGCGGCGGTTCTCCCCGGGGCTCCTGGGACGGGCCGACGGGGAGCTGATCTACATCGACGAGGCCAACCTGCTCCGGACGGAGCTCCTGACGGCGGTGCTGGACATCGCCATGGCGGGGGTGAACCAGGTGGAGCGGGACGGCATCTCCTACAGCCACCGGGCGGAATACACCGTCATCGGCACCATGAACCCGGAGGAGGGGACCCTGGCGGGGAACCTGCTGGACCGCTTCGGCATGTTCGTGGAGGCGGAGAAGGTGGAGGAGAAGGACCAGCGGATGGAGATCATGCGCCGGCTCCTGGCCTTCAACAGCGACCCGGAGGGGTTCCGCGCCTCCTACAGTGAGGAGACGGAGGCACTGAGGCGGAAAGTGGCGGAAGCCCGGGAGCTGCTGCCACAGGTGGAGATCTCCGAGGCCATGATCCTCCTCTCCGCCCAGATGGCGTCCCAGGCCTTCTGCGCCGGGCACCGGGCGGACCTGTACATCCTGGAGGTGGCCCGTGCCATCGCCGCCCTGGCGGGCCGGAGCTACCTTTTGCCCAAGGACATGGAGGAGGCGGCGGTCTTCGTGCTGCCCCACCGGATGCGCAAGCCGCCGGAACCCCAGCCCGAGGAATCCGATAAGGACAACGGGAACCAGGAGGAGCAGGACGAGAGTGGGGAGAACTCTGACGACAGTCCGGATGATCCCGACATGGACCAGGACAGCCACGCCAATCCCGACGACCTGCCGGAAGATGACCGTCCGCTGCCGCCGCCCCTGCCTCCCGACAGCAGCGGGGACCAGGACGACACGGAGGATG
>CALAZX010000050.1 GCA_937926555.1 uncultured Negativicutes bacterium
GAGCGAACGTGTCCGCGTGGAATACCAGGAGGATTTCCGGGACGGCCGGGAGGATGATCCTTTCCGCCGGGAAACCGGAGAGCGCCATGAGACCGGCAGGAACCCCTTCGGATTCAAGGTGTACCATGCCGGCGGAAGCAGTATCTGGTGGACGCTGCTGATCCTGGTTGTGATCCTGGCGCTGGTGTTCTTCCTGCTGCCCGCTTTCCTCATCATCGCGGGAATTGGCGCGCTGGTGGTCTTCATCCTGCGCCTGTTCAGCATGTTCTGATTGGAGAAAACGGAAACTGAGACAAACGAATAGAGATACAGGGATACGGAGGTCTTCCTCCGTGTCCGGCGTGCCGCCGTGGAGAGACCACGGCGGCTGGTGTCCTGCATCACCGTCTGTGGAGAAATCCGCAGGCGTTTTTTATTTCTTCGGCATCTGTGGTATAATTGTAAAAGAAAACGGCATTTTATCCCATTAACGATAAAACACTTACAACTGCCATATAGCATAAACAGGGGTGCGGAATGAAAAAAATCGTGATTTTACGCTGTCTCCATGCGGAAGATGTGTGCGCGGGGGCGGCTTGTCTCAAGGCGTTCAGCAGACGGACGGGAAGCTTCTCCCGCTATCCGGCGGAGGAGGAGCTGGACCTGGAAGCTTTCATGGCCTGCAGCGGCTGCGAGGAAGTTGATTTCCATAATGCGGAGGGACTGACGGAGAAGATTGAGAAAATCCGGGAGCTGGCGCCGGACGTGATTCATATCGGCATCTGCGCCACGAAGAAAGATGAGGAGGGGAACCGCCACCTCTGTCCCATCATGGCGGATATTGTCCGCCGCATCACGGAAGGGACCGGTATCGAGGTGGTCCAGGGGACCCACTGACCGGGAGAGGAGCAGCGGCTGCGATGGACGTGGTCTGGCGTCCGGCAGGAATGGCTGGATTCCGGACAGGAACCGTATCGGAGAAGAAGCGTCCAACGGAAAGCCGGCTTGCCCGATGATATAGGGACTCAAGAAAATATAGAAAACAACGAACACAGATACAGAGAAACAGAGGTGCTGATGATGAAGCGGATAGTGATTCTGCGCTGCCTGAAAGTGGAGCACGCCTGCACCGGGTCGGGCTGCATGAAGGCGTTCAACCGTCGTACCGGGCGTTTTGCCAGGTACCCGGCGGAGGAGGAGCTGGAACTGGAGGCGTTCATGGCCTGCAGCGGCTGCGAGGACATGGATTTCCATGACCCGGAAGGGCTGGAGAAGAAAATACGGAAAATCCGGGAGCTGGCGCCGGACGTGGTCCACATCACGGTATGCGCCACCAAGAAAGACGAGGAGGGAACCCGCCACCTCTGTCCCATCATGGCGGATATTGTCCGCCGCATCACGGAAGGGACC
>CALAZX010000051.1 GCA_937926555.1 uncultured Negativicutes bacterium
CCGCCGTTAACTTGAAAGAAAGCCGGGAAAAGTGATATAATTTATTAAATATCCCTTGGGGAAATTAGGAGGAAATAAATGAACATCATTGTCTGTGTGAAGCAAGTGCCGGATACGGAACAGGTTAAACTGGATCCGGAAACCCATACCCTCATCCGGGATGGGGTGTTGAACATCGTGAATCCGTATGATGCGGAGGCTCTGGAGACCGCACTGGTGCTGAAAGATAAATACGGCGCCACTGTGACCGTTGTATCCATGGGGCCGCCCCAGGCGAAAGACGTGCTGAAAGAAGCCATCGCGCTGGGTGCCGACAATGCAGTACTGCTGAGCGACCGGGTGGTTGCCGGTTCTGACACACTGGCCACCAGCATTGCTTTAGCAGCTCTGATCAAGAGTCTCGGCGAATATGACCTGATCCTCTGCGGCCGTCAGGCTGTGGACGGCGATACCGCCCAGGTTGGTCCCGAGATGGCTGAGCATCTGGGCATCCCCCAGGTGACTTCCGCGCTGAAAGTGGCTTTTGAGGACGGCAAGTTCATCGTTGAGCGGGAGACCGAGAACGTGTTCGAGACCCTGTCCTGCGCAGGCCCGCTGCTGGTGACCGTCACCCGCGCCGAGAAAGACCTGCGTTTCGCCAGCATCCGCGGCAAGATGAAAGCCAGACGGACCGAGATCCCGGTGAAGACCGCGGCGGACCTGGACCTGGACACCAAACTGGTCGGCCTGAGCGGCTCCCCCACCAAAGTGGTGAACGTATTCACACCGGAAGTACCGAAGATTGAAACCCAGCTCATCGAGGAAGAAGACGCCGATGTGGCTGTGGACATGCTGATGGAAAAACTGGTGGCTGCAAATATTATTAAACACTGAGGTGAAAAACAATGGCTGTAAAAATTGATAAAGATACATGTATCGGCTGCGAGGCGTGCGTCGCAGTATGCCCCGTAGGCGCGCTGTCCATGGTGGACGGCAAATCCACTGTGAATGAGGACACCTGCATCGAGTGCGGTGCCTGCATCCACAACTGCCCCGTTGAGGCCATCTCCCTGCCCAAGGTGGAGAAGGTTGTGGCCAACAGCGAAGGCGAGGACATCTGGGTAATGGCCCAGATCGAGGACGGTCAGCCCCTGGGCGTGACCTTTGAACTGATCGGACAGGCGAAGAAACTGGCTGCCAAATGCAACCAGAAATCCGCCGTTGTGCTGATCGCCAAAGAGGACAACGGCATCTCCGACCGCTTCATCGCAGCCGGCGTGGACCGTGTCTATGTGATCACCGGCGAGCAGTATGCCGATTACAACACTGAAATCTACACCAACGCGTTCTGCGAACTGGCGAAAGTGCATAAACCCAACGCGGTACTGTTCCCGGCAACCCTGGACGGCCGCGACCTGGCCCCCCGTGTGGCAGCCCGCCTGCATACCGGCCTCTGCGCCGACTGCACCGGCCTGGACATCCGGGAGGACGGCATCGTTGAGTGGACCCGTCCGGCACTGGGCGGCAACATCCTGGCAACCATCCTGTGCGACGAGAGCCGTCCGCAGATGGGCTCCGTACGTCCGAAAGTGTTCGAACCCGCGGAAGAGACCGGCGGCAATGGCGAAGTGGTGAAGTATGAGGTGCAGAACCCCATCGACGCCCTGGTACAGCTGCTGAAGAAAGAAGCCATGGACACCACCGGCGGCATCAAAGTGGAGGACGCTGAAGTAATCGTGGCCGGCGGCCGCGGTATGGGCAGCGCCGAGAACTTCAAGGTACTGGAGGAGCTGGCCGCTCTGTTCGACAACGCGGCTATGGCAGGCTCCCGCGCCGCAGTGGACGAGAAATGGGTGGACCATGCCAGCCAGATCGGCCAGTCCGGCAAGACCGTAAAACCGAAACTGTATTTCGCGGTTGGCATCTCCGGTGTGCTGCAGCATACCTCCGGCATGAAAGAATCCGAAGTGATTGTGGCCATCAACAAGGACCCCAACGCCGAGATCTTCAAGCTGGCCCATTACGGCATCGTAGGGGACGCCAACGTGATCGTTCCCAAACTGATCGAGAAAATCAAGGCGATCAAAGAATCCTGAGGTGGGGCTGAGTGTGGAAAGTGATCTATATCGCACCCACGGAAGAACGGGCCGCCCGGCTGAAACAGCTGCTGGCGGACAACGGTTTCCTCAGCCGGGTCAGCTCGGAAGTGTCCCGGCCCGGACGGAAAACCGCCGGTTCTTATGAGATCAGCGTCCCCTTCATGGAAGCGGAAGACGCCTACGAAGTACTGTGTGAACATAAATTCCAGGGCTGACACCCGGAAAATCCGGCAAGGAAGGATGGCCTAAGATGAAGAAAACCAAGATAGTCTGCACCATGGGTCCCAGCACCGACAACCTGGAG
Source organism: uncultured Negativicutes bacterium (assembly GCA_937926555.1). Classification (GTDB taxonomy): domain Bacteria; phylum Bacillota; class Negativicutes; order Acidaminococcales; family Acidaminococcaceae; genus Succiniclasticum. The sequence goes on from CALAZX010000051.1 coordinate 2,383, forward strand.
CTGCTGGTGGACATGATCCGGTCCGGCATGGACCTGGCCCGGTTCAACTTCTCCCATGGTGACCATGAAAGTCACCGGGAGCGCATCGCGCTGGTCCGGAAAGCGGCGGAGATCGCCGGCAAGCCCATCGCGCTGATCTGTGACACGAAGGGTCCGGAGATGCGCCTGGGACTGTTCGAGGGCGGCAAGGTGATGCTGTCCCCGGGAGAGGAGTTCACCCTGACCACCGACGAGGTCATGGGCAACAGGGAGCTGGCCACCGTGAACTATGCAGGCCTGCCGGAGGAGGTATCCCCCGGCAACCAGATCCTGCTGGCGGACGGCATGCTGGTGCTGGAAGTGACGGCTATCGAGGACAAACTCATCCATACCAAGGTCATCAGCGGCGGAGCCATCTCCGACCGGAAACGGGTGGCCTGTCCCGGCGTGGAGCTGAAGCTGCCTTTCCTGTCCGAGCAGGACAAGAAGGACATCCTCTTCGCCGTGGAGAATGACATGGACTATATTGCGGCGTCCTTCGTGCAGAACGCGGAGAACGTCTTCGCCATCCGGCGGCTGCTGGAGGAGCACAACTCCTCCATCGGCATCATCTCCAAGATCGAGAACAACGCCGGTCTGATCCATATCGACGACATCATCCGGGCCAGCAACGGCATCATGGTGGCCCGCGGCGACCTGGGCGTGGAGATTCCCGCCGAGGTGGTGCCTCTGGAGCAGAAGAAGATCATCGACGCCTGCAACCGTGCGGGCAGACCGGTGATCACCGCCACCCAGATGCTGGAGAGCATGGTGAACAGCTACCGTTGCACCCGTGCCGAGGCCAGCGACGTGGCCAACTCTATCTTCGACGGCACCGACGCCATCATGCTCAGCGGCGAGACCGCCAGCGGCAAGTATCCCCTGGAGGCGGTGCGGACCATGGCCAAGATAGCCCAGACCACGGAAGCGGCGCTGGACTACAATCGGATCTCCAAGGAGGCCGGCCAGATGGAGCGGAAGAACAGCACCGACGCCATCAGCCACGGCACCGTGCAGATTGCCAAGGAGATCGGCGCCAACGCCATCGTCACTATCACATCCTCCGGGTTCACCGCCCGGAACATCTCCAAGTACCGCTCCCCCGTCCCGGTGATCGCGGTGACCCAGGATGAGCATCAGCTCCGGGCACTGCAGCTGTTCTGGGGTATCGAGAGCATTCTGGGACCCTATTCCCCGAATACGGACGAGATGATCGACATCTCCCTGAAAGCCGCCATGGACCGCGGCTGCATCAAGGAGGGGGACTCCGTGGTTGTCACCGCGGGCATTCCCATCGGCAAACCGGGAAGCACCAACATGATCAAAGTGGTGACCCTGGGCAAGAAACTGGTATCCGGTCTGGGCGTGGGCAAACGCACGGTGTCCGGCGAAGTGTGCATCTGCCGCAGCAGTGAGGATTTCCGGCGGAAGTTCCGTCCCGGCATGATCCTGGTGGTGGATGTGCTCAACGACGAGCATGTGGCCACGGCGGCCACGGCGAAAGCCATCATCGCGGAGGAGGGCGGCTACACATCCCCCACGGCGATTCTGTCCATCAACTGCGGCATCCCGGTCATCATCGGGGCCGAACATGCGGTGGAGAGACTGGCGGACGGCCAGGAGGTCACGGTGGACAGCACCGGCGGCGTGGTCTACGAAGGCGTCATCAATCTGAGATAAATGAACATGCATATGATATAAACAGGATGGTATCGCGTTTCGCGGTACCATTTTGTGCAATAGCGGCAAAGCTGCGTACCGCAATGGAATCCGCATTGCGAGAAGCCGCCCGTTTGTGAGGAAACAGGGGGAATCGTGATGGATGAGAGAAAAGATACATATAAAGGAGCGGACTCCGGGGAACCCGTCAAAGTTCCCGGTGCCCAGCTGCTGGACGAGACGGGGGAAGTGAAGCCGGACAGGCATTTCGCTCCCCGGAGGGACGGCAGCGCAGGCGGCTGCTCCACAGGGCATAACACCGCTCCCGGCGGCGGTTCCGGGATGGATTCCGCGGAAAACGGGTCCGGAGCGCAGGGAGCTGCGGCAGCAAAACGTGACGAGACCGCACTGCCTGCGGAGAAAGTGTCCCTGACAGCGGTTTCCGGCAACGCTTCCCGGATCGCCGGGGAGGTGGCTGAAGAGGAGCCTCTGCCCGAGGATGATGAGCTGATGGCCGACCTGAAGCGGGACATGGAGGCCGCCGAGGCTGAGAAAAAGGCGGCCGAGAAAGCTGCGGCAGAGAAAGAGGCTGCGGAAAAAGCCGGGGCGGAAGAGAAATCCGAGGGAAAATCCAAAGAGGAGAATACTGCTGCCGCAGAAGACCTTGCGGAGAAAAATGAGGCGGAAGAAAAAAACGCTACGGAGAAAGCTGACGTGGAGAAGAAAGGCGCGGAGGATGAATCCGCGGAAGCGGCCGGAACTGAAGCGGAGGCGGAAGAGGATGAGGCCGCAGGAAAGGCGGAAGAGTCCGTATCTGCCGTACCCGCCGCACCGGTACGCCGGCCCCTGCCTCCCGGCACCCCGCTGCCCGAAGTGCTGCAGAAGCTGGCGGAGCAGCCGGTGCCCGAAGGGGATTCGCTGTGCCGCATGCTGAAGGAGACCAGCTTCCTCTATGTCCGGGAGGGCTACGAGGAGAAGGCGGCACAGGTGCTGGAGGTGTTCCTCATCGCAGTGGAGCGCCATCCCAACCTGCGCAGCCGTCTGTTCGAGATCCTGGGTCTGCTGGGCTGCATGGCCTTCAAGGAAGGGATGCCCCGTATCGGCGCGGGCTGCGCCCACGTGCTGATGGGCGGCCTGCTCTGCCTGAACGGGGAGGACAGCACCATGCAGCGCCAGGGCTTCACCCTGCTCCAGGGCATCATGGGGATGGCCGCGCGGATGCGTGACAGTGAGTCCTTCCACAGCATGGTGGAGGAGCTGGCGGCTTTCCGGGAGAAGCGGAAGAACCGTGAGGGGGCCGGCTTCATGGCGGTGCTGCTGGACCTGCTCTTCATCGCGGCGGACCGCCGCTGGATGCCGTCCCTGACCCTGATGGGCAGACTCAGCAGGGAGGTGCTCCACGCCGGCTCCATCGACGACGACACCAAGAAGCGCTTCATCATCGAGTGGGGCGTGCTGGGTGCCCAGATCGCGCAGAGGGGCTGGCTGCCGGAGACCCACCGGATCATGTGGGATATCTGCATCTTCCTGGGGGAGGAGCGGAATCCGGTGCTGACCCGGGCGGCCTTCACGGACTGCGTGACCCATATGCAGATGCACAGCCACTGGGAAAGCCAGGAGGCGGCCTTCCGGGCCTATTACCCCTGGCAGTGCCTGGCTCTGGCCCTGGTCCACCGCTACAGCCTGCGGCTGCTGCGGGGGGACGAGGAGGCCCGGGACGTGCTGGTCCAGTTCTTCCGGGGCGCCCGTGACCTGATGGCCAACGTGGCCCGGCTCACCCTGCGCCAGGAGACGGACATGCTGGCAGAATGGATGGAGCTGTGGCTGGAGGAGACGGAGGGGAACCCCCGCCGGCAGCACCGTGTGAAGGCCTTCCTGCAGATGGTGGCGGGCTACTGGTGCTATACCCAGCCGGACACCAGCCGCCGCCAGAAAGAGAAGCTCCACGGCATCTGCGTGCCCAGTCTTGTCACCGGCCGCTATATGACTGTGCTCCAGACGATTGTCTGAAAAAGAGAATAAAAAGCATTGTATGTGATTCCAAAGTATGCTATAATATGGAAAACTTAGTTATACCTTTAAATTGGTCCTGTGAGACTTGTAAGGTAAAAAGACTTAAGCTAACTGTATTCTGAAGCTATAGCCTTCTTGCACCCTTAACAGGACAAGAAGGCTTTTTTTGTTGCCCGGAAGCGGGCGGAACCGTGGTGGTTCCGAAAAGGATAGTAGAGAAAACAGGAGGAAACGAACATGGCAAAATCAACCGTGTCTCTGGCTGGCAGAGACATCCTCGACCTGGAAAGCCTCAGCGTGGAGGAGTACGAACTGGTGCTGCAGACCGCTGCGGAGATGAAGAAAATCATGAAACGGGGCATCAAGAAGGTCCCCGCCCTCCGGGGCAAATCCATCATCAACCTGTTCTACGAGCCGTCCACCCGTACCCGGACCTCTTTCGAGCTGGCCGGCAAGTACCTGGGCGCCGATGTGGTGAACATCAACACCGGCAACTCCAGCGTGGTGAAGGGCGAATGCCTGCGGGACACGGTGCTGACAGTGCAGTCCATGTGCTGTGACGCCATCGTCATGCGCCATCCCATCGAGGGCGCCGCGGTCTACGCCGCAAACGCCGCCGACCCGGTGATCATCAACGCCGGCGACGGTGCCCACGCCCATCCCTCCCAGGGTCTGCTGGACCTGTTCACCCTGCGTGAGCGGGGCATGAAGAGCCTGAAGGGCAAGAAGATGGTGATCCTGGGCGACATCCTCTACAGCCGGGTGGCCCGGACCAACATCGCCGCCTGGAACAAGCTGGGCGCCGATGTCCATGTATGCGGCCCTATGCCGCTGGTACCCCATGACATCGAGTCCCTGGGCGTGACGGTCCACAAACGGATTGAGGAGGCGGTGGAAGGCGCCGACGTCATCGACGTGCTGCGTATCCAGCTGGAACGCCAGAAGAGCGGACTGTTCCCCTCCCCGAGAGAGTACGCCCGGATCTTCGGACTGAACGAGCAGCGCCTGGCGCTGGCCAACAAGAAATGCGTGGTGCTGCATCCCGGCCCCATGAACCGCGGACTGGAGATCTCCTGGGAAGTGGGCTACTGCGACCAGGCAGCTATCCGCGAGGAAGTGCAGAACGGCTGCGCTGTCCGCATGGCACTCTTATTCCTGACTTTGACTGGAGGTAAGCAAATTGAAAATATTGATTAAGCACGGCAGAGTAGTAGACCCTTCACAGAACATCGACGCAGTCATGGACATCCTGGTGGAGGACGGCAAGATCAAGAAGCTGGCCAAGACCATCCGGGCCAAAGCCGACGAGGTGTACGAGGCCAAAGGCAAAGTTGTGGCCCCCGGCTTCATCGACATGCACACCCACCTGCGTGAACCCGGTCTGGAAGCGAAAGAGAGCATCGTGTCCGGCACCATGGCGGCAGCCGCCGGCGGTATCACCACCGTGGCCTGCATGCCCAACACCAAGCCGGTCATCAGCACCTCCATCATCGTCAGCGGCATCAAGGAGCGGGCGAAACGGGAAGGTTACGTGAACGTGGAAGTCATCGGCTCCATCAGCAAGGACGAGAAAGGCCAGGAGCTGGCCGAGATGGGGGACATGGCGGAAAAAGGCGCCGTGGCCTTCTCCGACGACGGACACTATGTGAACAGCTCCCGGCTGTTCTGCAACGCGGCAAAATATGTCAGCGCCTTCGACAAGGTTCTGATCAGCCACAGCATCGAGCCGGAGATGAACAAGGACGGCTACATGCATGAGGGCGCCGTATCCGCACGGATGGGCGTGCCCGGCATCCCGGCAGTGGCCGAGGACATCGCCGTGGCCAGGGACTGCCTCATCGCAGGCTACACCGGAACCCATGTGCACATCGCCCATGTGGCTTCCGCCGGCGCCGTGCAGATCATCCGCGAGGCCAAGGCCAAGGGCTGGCCGGTGACCGCCGAAGTGACGGTGCACCACCTGACCCTCACCGACGAGGCCTGCCTCAGCTACGACACGGCGACCCGGGTATCCCCGCCGCTGCGCAGCAGGGACCATGTGGAAGGGATGCGGGCCGGCCTGAAGGACGGCACCATCGACATCATCATCACCGACCACGCGCCCCACGCGCCGGAGGAGAAGGACGTGGAGTTCCGCAAGGCCCCCAACGGCTTCTGCGGACTGGAATCCGCCGTGGCTGTCCTCCTGACAGAGCTGTACCATAAAGATGTGCTGACCATCAATGAGATCGTTGACAAATATTCTTGCCGGCCGGCCAAGATCTTCAAACTGGACCGCGGCACGCTGGCACCGGGCGCACCGGCGGATATCACCATCCTGGACCTGGACAAACGCTGGACCATCGACAGCAGCAAGTTCTACACCACCGGTAAGGTGACCCCCTTCAACGGGAAACGGTGCAGAGGCAAAGCGGTAGCCACCATGGTGGCAGGCAGATTCGTGATGAGAGAGGGTGTCGTATGCAGAGAGTAGAAGGCAAACTGGTACTGAAAGACGGAAGCGTTTATGAAGGAACACTGTACGGCGACCGCCACGCGGTAGGCGAGGTGGTCTTCACCACCGGCATGAGCGGCTACCAGGAGACCCTGACGGACCCCTCCTTCTGCAGCCAGATCGTGGTGATGACCTACCCGCTGATCGGCAACTACGGGGTGAACCCGGAGTTCAACCAGGGACCCCGGTGCTTCTTCCAGGGCTACGTGGTAGGCGAGCTCTGCCAGGAGCCCAGCAACTGGCGGAACCAGGGCACCATCCTCCACTGGCTGGAGGAGCAGAAGGTGCCGGTGCTGGCAGGGGTG
>CALAZX010000052.1 GCA_937926555.1 uncultured Negativicutes bacterium
CACCGCCCTGATCTACAGCGTCCTGCTCCTCATGCTCCCCGGATTCCTCCGGGTCCACACCGGCAAATACCTGGCGGAGCGGCTGGAGGCGCCTCCGGGGGCCGAAGTCCTTTTCTACGGCTCCTACTCCGCCTCCTACATCTACTATTCCGGCGGCAGTGCGGCGAAGCTGATCTCAGCCACTGAGCTGGAGAACGTCTGGAACAGAGGCAAGGATGTGATGCCCCTGAGAACCTGGAACGGACTGGAGTCGGACCTGGCCCGGAATCCCGGGAAACCCGTCCTGGTGATCATGGACGTGAAGGACGTGGACTCCTTCCTCTCCCGCCCCGTCAGCCACCGGTTCACCCTGGGGCAGGAGATCGACGACTACCGGGTCTACCGCTACCACTGATTCCGCCGCCGCGGATCTGCCGGGCATGGCGCCCGGCAAAGGGACAGCGGACCCTGACGTACCGGACAGCGCGCCCCTTGCTCATCATACAGAAAGACCCCCACCGGAGAAACGCCTCCGATGGGGTCTTCTTTTTTATGCCTTTTCTCTTGTGTTGCGGGAACCCTGGTCCGCCGGATTCCTCAAGCGTCCGTTATTTCTTCATCATCTGCTTGATCATTTCCACAGTTTTCTTCAGCTCGTTGACCTCGCTGCGCAGGTCCGCATTCTCTTTTCTGACACTGTCGTTGCTCTTCTTCAGCTCCAAGTTGTCCTGTTTCAGCTGCCGCACCTCGTTCACAAGCTGCACTTTGGATACGATGGGACGCATGCTGCCATCAGAGGACGGCAGTTTGTCCAGTTTGAAGGTGAAGCCGGCGTTGATCATGTTCTCGCCGTTGCCGAAGGTGCCGCCCATGCTGAACAGGGTCCGCTCGTCCGGACGGTAGAACGCGCCCAGAGCCATGGAGTTCTGGCCTTTGTAGTGACCCCAGCCTGCCGCCATGTCAAGCTTGTCCCGGGCGTCGAAGTCCACAGGATGCAGGGCCGCCAGCGCCGCAGCGCCCGCGCCCACCTTGTTCAGGCGGTTGTCCACATTGGCGACGGCGTCACCCAGGCCTCTCAGCTGGCTCACGTTCACCGCATCGGTGTCATCCTCGCCGGGCGCCACGTTGGTGATCTTCATGCTGCCCGCATCGATGCCGTCCTTGGTGACGGAGGGGCCGTCCTTGATGGTCAGACCGGACTTGCCGATGGTGGTGTCGCCGCCCACCGTGATGTTCCCGGTGGTGATCTTCACCATGTTGTCGTTGCCGTCCTTGCCTACCGTGATGCTCTCCAGGTCCTTCAGATGCTTGGACAGCTGCACGTTCAGGCTCTTGCCCCCATCGCCGCTGACAACGCCGATGTTATTCTCGGTCAGGTCCTCTTTCCTGGCCCCGCCCTTGATTTCCAGCGGTTTACCATCGGACAGTCTCTTGTCAATCACGGTGTCGTCATCGCCCTTGAATCTCAGGCCGTCGTCCTTCTTGGCCAGGTTGCTGTCGTCGATGCTGATCTCGTAGTCGTGACCCTTCCCGGGATTGTCATTGAGGTCTTTCACCGTGATGATGCTGCCTTCCTCGACTTTCACCGTGGTATGGCGGGAATCGGCCTTGTCAAGCTGTTCTTTCAGCTGGCCGTAGTTCACCGCGTCGGTGTCGGCCTCGCCGGCAGCCACGTTAGTGATCTTCTTACCGGCTGTGTCGATGCCGTCCTTGGTGACGGAAGGACCGCCCTTGATGGTCAGACCCTTGTCGTCCACCATGGTGTCCCCGGCGGTGAAGCTGCCGGAAGTCACG
>CALAZX010000053.1 GCA_937926555.1 uncultured Negativicutes bacterium
TTATAAAGGATGCCGCCGCGATGGCGCAAGAAGAGATTGTTTCACGTGAAACACCGCTCCATGAAGGCTGTCACCGCATCGTTGAATTTCTCGGGCTCCTCGTAGAAAAGGATGTGCCCGCTGTCCGGGAAATCCACAAAGGTGCTGTCTTCCACCAGGGAGGCGATGTGGCGCCCTTGCTCGATGCCCCGGGGGAAGACGGCGCTGTCGGCGCCCAGCACCAGGGTGGGGAGTTTTATCCTCTCCAGCACCGGGGTGTAGTCGCTGAAAAGGTAGTCGGAGTAGATGGCCACGGAGATCCACAGGGGAAGCTTCATGCATTCCTCCACAATCCACTCTGTGCCGCCGGGACGGTTCCCCTTGTGGAAAAGGTTGGCGGCGAAGCCGTTGTAGAACGCTTCCCGGTCTTTTGTCATGGCGTTGATCTGGGCGTTGAAGCCGTCCAGGTTGTGGCCGTGCAGGCCCTGGCTGTTCCAGGGCGCGCCGCTGAAGGGGAAGGGGGTGATGTCGATGAGCCCCAGGCCTTTCAGCCGGTCGGCGCCGAACTGGTCATAGTAGGAGAGGACGGTGGGGCCGCCCAGGGACCAGCCCATGAGCACCGCATCCTCCACCTCCAGGAAGGCCAGCAGGTCGTGGATGTCACGGGCATACCGGCGCAGGGTGATGCCGTGGATCCCCTTGGAGGAGTTCCCGTGGCCCCGGAAGTCCGGCGTGATCACCTGATATCTCTCCGCCAGGGCCTCCACGTTCCGTTGCCAGAACCGGTGGGAGCACTGCCAGCCGTGAAGCAGCACCAGCGGCCGTCCTTCGCCGTGAATCTCGTAGTAGATCTGCGCGTCGTCCTGTGTCTGAAAGTATCCTGTCTGCATAAAAGCACCTCCGTTGAAAAAACACTGCTGTGATAAAATAATCTGACATTTATATTATAAATGGATGGGGAGCGGAAAAGCAAATCAGGCAGCATGGACGGAAGGATCTTCCGTGAAATCCGGAATCGCCTGCAGAACGCTTCCCGGTTCCGGAAAAGAAAAAATAGCATGAAAAAAGGAGAAGCGGCTCCCATCAGCGAACAAATCCAGGAGAAATCTGATTCAAGGAATGTCACAGTGCCATGGAGGTGGGAATATGGGTTTCAATGAGTTTCTGAAACGGTATAGGGACAAGAGCGGGCGCGGGTTCAGGGTCCAGCCTCCCAAC
>CALAZX010000054.1 GCA_937926555.1 uncultured Negativicutes bacterium
CGGGGCTGAACCAGGCCCGGCAGGTGGGGGAGCACTTCCGTGACATCCCCCTGGCCGCTGTCTATTCCAGCAGTCTGAAGCGGGCCTTTTCCACGGCGGAAGCCATTGCGGAGCCCAAGGGGCTGACCCCGGTGGCCTGTGACGAGTTCATGGAGCTGAACTTCGGCAAGTGGGAGGGCATGCATTCCCAGGTCATCGCCGAGGGGTATGCGGAGGACTGGGAAGCCTATTTCCGGCATCCCGGCAGTTATCAGATCCCCGGCGGCGAGAGCATGCGCCAGGTCCAGGAGCGCTCCTATGCCAGACTGAAAGAGATCCTGGCGGCCCATCCCGAGGGGGATGTGGCGGTGGTGGCCCATGGCGGCATCATCCGGGTGCTGGTGTGCACCCTGCTGGGGATGGATCTGGACCGTGTCTGGAACATCCACGTGGCCAATTCCTCCACCACCTGCTTCTACTACTGGGGCGAATCCTACACCCTGGAGTACGCCAACATGAACTATTACCTGAAACAGCCGGGGATGGAAGTCAATTTCAAAGCCCGGTGAGGTGGAAGTCAACAGGGGAATTGTAGGCAAAACGGAAAAAATTCAAATAACGGTTTCCATATAAAAAGAGCGGACTTTCCTTCGTGAAGAAGGGGAGTCCGTTGTTTTCGTTCTGTAACAGTTGAAACAGAAATACATATTTATCCAGTTTTGTGCGGATTATCCGCACACGGTCTTTTTTGGAAAATCCCCCGGAGACCTGTTGTGGCAGGGAATGAAGGCGGCAGAAGGGGATTTCTTGCGGAATGGTAGGGAAATAGCATGAATATGAGCGGTGTTCAAATTTTCCGGGAGGAATTTTACCCTGTGAGGAAAAAATTCTATCTCACGTGGACAAAGCAAACAGAAAACGGGGACGGACAGGGACGCTAAACGTCCATCAGTGGACGGGAAATATGTGTTGACAAGGGCATCTTTTTTGATATGATGAGGGCATAGGGTATCTCATTAAGTCGGCTTCGTGATCCGCTGCTCCTCCTGTACTTCTACATAAGGAACACAGGGTTCTTCGCTAGTCCTTATCGGGGTATATCAAAAAGGAGTGATTTTTACTATGTACGAAGACAAGACTTTACACTGTGCAGAATGCGGTAACGATTTCGTTTTTTCCGCTTCCGAGCAGGAATTCTACGCTGAAAAGGGTTTCACCAACGAGCCCCGTCGTTGCCCGGCCTGCCGCGCTGCCCGCAAAGCACGCGTGAACGGTGGAGCACCCCGTCGTGAAATGTTCCACGCTGTCTGCGCCGAATGCGGCAAAGACACCGAAGTACCGTTCCGTCCTTCCATGGACCGTCCGGTTTACTGCCGTGAATGCTACGACAAACGCAGACATCAGGACTGATGTCCGCTTTTAAGCGCTGAAATGATGACGGACTGTCAATCTTTGGATTGGCAGTCCGTTTTTTGTTCTTTTTGATGCTTTTTCCATGTTTTTCCATTGCCTTTCCCAAGCTTTTTACCGGACCTCCGGCGGCAATGTGACATTTTTGTATAAAATCCATATTTGATTACTGGTTTTCACCAATCCTACCACATTATATGGTATAATATACCTTATGAAGAATTGCTTCAGCGCAATTCGCAAGCAAGGAGGCATTTTTATTTTAGAATTCAAAGATGTGGCTGTGGCGGACCGGCCTCTTTTCGAGAGTTATCTGAGTAAGCCGGAACATCTGGGCTCGGAATGCGCATTCACGAACCTGTTCATCTGGCGTGATTATTACCATACATACTGGACCGAGAAATACGGTTTCCTTCTGATCAAAGTGGTGGTGGAGGACGAGACTTTCTACCTCCAGCCCTTTGGCGGCAAGGATGAGGACCTGCCGTTGCTGCTTGAGGAGATCAAGGCGCACCATGGCGGTCCTTTCGAGTTCCACGGCATCTACGAGTGCTCTCTGGAACGGCTGCAGAAAGTAGCTGTGGACGAGGAGTGCCGGGAGGCCCGGGACAGCTGGGACTATGTGTACCTGCAGGAGGACCTGGCCAATTTCAAGGGTCGGAAGTACCACGGTCAGAAAAACCATTACAACAAATTTGTCAAAGAGAACCCGGATTATGAGTTCGAGTTCATCAATCCGGAGAACTACGCCGAGTGCCTGAACTTCGGCGAGATGTGGTGCCGGGAGCGGATGGAGTCCGACCCCAGCATCCAGTGGGAGTGGCGCGCCCTCCAGGAGGCCTTCGTCAATTTCGAAGCCCTGGGACTGCGCGGCGGCGCCATCCGTATCGGCGGGAAGATCCAGGCCTTCAGCTTCGGCAAGGCCATCAACAACGAATGTGCCGATATCAACGTGGAGAAAGCCAACGGCGATATCCGCGGCCTCTACGCGGCCATCCAGAAGGAGTGTGCCGAGAAAGTCTGGTGGGATATGAAGTATCTCAACCGGGAGGAGGACATGGGGATGGAAGGGCTGCGCAAAGCGAAAGAGTCCCTGCACCCCGTGCTGATGGTGAAGAAGTACAACCTGCTGATCAAGTGAAACAGGAGGGAATATGGACTACAGAATGGTAGTTCCCGGGACGCTGCCCCAGGCCGCGGACTTATGGGATTATTGTTTTGAGAAGAAAGACGATCCTTTCTTCCAGTGGTATTTCAATGAATACTGCACGAAGGACAACTTTGTCCTGGGCGGTTTCGACCCGCTGGAGAACAGGCTTGTCAACATGCTGCACCTGAACCCGTACCATGTGCGGGTGAGAGGGAAGGACTGGACCATCCCCTATATCGTGGGAGTGGCCACGGCGCCGGAAGCCCGGGGGCGGAATCTCACCGCCGGCCTTCTGGAACGTGCCTTCCAGCTGCAGCAACTGCAGAAACGGCCTTTCGTGCTGCTGATGCCTGTCTATGCGGGCATCTACCAGCCGTTCCAGTTCGGTTTCTGCTACGAGAAGCATGTCTACGACATGCCCCTGGCCAGCCTCAAGGTGCCCAAGGTGCCGGTGACGGTGGACCTGAGAAGGTTCCCCGACATCCGTCCGGAAGCCCTGGCGGCGGCCCAGGTGAAGACCCTGCTCATCGAGGAGACAGGGGACACCCTGGACCGGCACGTGCTGCCGGAACCGGAGGATCTGAAAAGATCGGAAGAGCGTCGTGTAGGGAAAGAGTGTAGATCTCGGTGGTCGCC
>CALAZX010000055.1 GCA_937926555.1 uncultured Negativicutes bacterium
GGCGCTGGCAATGTCATATTCCTCCTGACTAATGGCTTCCTTCTCTAAAAGAAGCAGTATTCCTTGTACACCATCTCCGGCATCACCGCCTTCATGCAGATCCAGTCGTCACACTGCTTTTTCAGGCAGCCCGCGCAGGGCCCGGGGGAGATGATGATGGTGGACCGGTCGCTGCCGTAAGGGCCCGTCCGGTCGGAGCTGGTAGGCCCGTAGATGGCCACCAGCGGTTTCTTGCAGGCCGACGCGATGAACAGCGGGCCCGTGTCGCCGCTGACATAGCAGTCGCAATGGGCGATCAGCGCCCCCAGCTGCCGCAGGCTTGTCTGTCCCGTCAGGTCCGTGACCCCGGGCTCCAGCTCCTTGATGGCCGCACCCAGGTCCATGTCATCGGGACCGCCGGCCAGCACCACCTGACGGCCGTCCTTCAGTATCATCCCGGCCAGGGCCGCGTAATGCTCCACCGGCCATTTCTTCGTCTCCCAGCGGGCGCCGGGGACCATCACCACATAGGGGCTGTCCACCGCGTCCGTCTTGGCCCGGACCTCCTGCCACTCCCGGCTCAGGTCCGGCAGGGGGAACTGTATCTCCCCCACATTGGCGCCCAGGTAGCGGGCCACGTCCAGATACCGCTCGATGACATGGTCCTTGCTGTGGGCACCCGTGATGGCGCGGCTCACCAGGCCGCTCCCCTCCCGCATCTCGCAGTAGCCGATACGTTCGGGGCAGCCGGTCATCCAGGCCATGACGGCGCTCTTGAAGAGCCCCTGCATGTCGATGACCAGGTCGAATTTCCGGGAGCGCAGCAACTGCCGCATCTCCTTGAAATAGCGCCACTTGTCGCCGATTCCCATCTTGTTGAATTTCTTCTTGTCGAAATAGAGCACCTCGTCCACCAGCGGCTTGTCCGGCACGAAACCGGCGAACTGCGGATGGACCAGCCAGGAGATCCTGGCGGCGGGAAAACGTTCCCGTAAAACCGCAACAAAGGGCAACGTATGCAATACGTCACCCAATGAGCTCATTTTGATAAGAAGAATATTTTTGTATTCCTTCCGATCCGTCACTATTCATTTCCCCTGACTTCACACTTATTTCAGCATCCGGCCGCAGCGCCATGCCGCGGCTTGCAGCAGTTTTCTCCGCTTGCGTATTTTGCCGGACTTGCATCCGTCATGCCGCGTCTTCTCCGGTCACACGCCGGGCTTCACGCTGCCGTCCAGGATCCCGTGGAGAAACTCCCGCAGGTCCCCGCCTTGGAACAGGTAGCCCGTCACGCCGGCGGCCTCCGCCGCCTCCACGTCCCGTGGGCTGTCCCCGATGAGGATGGCGTCCTCCGGCGCTACGGAGAGCTCCTCCAGCGCCCGGAGCACCATGCCCGGTTTCGGTTTCCGGCAGTCGCAGTCCACAGCATATTCCGCCACTTTTCCCTCCTTGTGGTGGGGGCAGTAGTAGAACCGGGCGATGTCACCGCCCGCCTTGCGGATCTGGGCCACCATCCAGCTGTGGAGCAGGAGCACGTCCTTCTCCCCGTAATAGCCCCGGGCCAC
>CALAZX010000056.1 GCA_937926555.1 uncultured Negativicutes bacterium
TGCTTGCTACGTTCATCCCTTCTTCTTGACCTGGGCCAGTTCAAGAAAAATATTTTGCGGCAAATGACAAAAGCACTCATCTTTCATAAGATGAGTGCTTTTGTTTACGCTTCTTTAATCCATTGACACTTCAAAACCGCCAGGTACCGAATACCGAATCATAGTTATGCCCGAAAAAGAATGATGCCATCTTCTCATAGATGACCCGCTTCGGTCTATACGCATTCAACAGATAATGGATGTCTATCTCCTTCTTCGGATTTCTGATATCAACATTATGGACATAAATCACCTTGGCGCAGTCTTGCACAAGATACGGTCTCATCGCATCGAAAAAAGAGTCGCCAAGCACAAGCACCGTTTCCTTATGCGATGCGGATGGATTTGTGAGTATCAGTTCCCCTTTCTGGGCGCTTTCCTCCTTTTCCAGCAACTGCCCCGCAATCCTTGTCTGAACCTGTATTCTTTTATTCCAGTTCTCATTCCATGGCACAGCTTCGTTTGAACAGATAGGTTCCCACCCTATTTTCCGTGTGTAGATATCCCCCACACTCTTCTCCTCATGATAGGTCACCGGATAATTGATTCTCTCATCCATTCCGAGATGGCGTAACAATGCCCGGGTACCCAGATAGCCTCCCTGCCGGGTCCAGTGATAGTCCCCCTCAAGATACAGTTTTCGCCGCTCTTGCTGATTTTTCCGCATAAAGTCCGTTCCTATAAAACAATAATCTATATGTTTTTTCTCCAGCAACATCCCCGTTTTCCTCTCCAGTTGCTCCACATCCGCTGGCAGATAATCCGCGGGCAACAAATCTCCCAGCACCCATTCGCTATTAGGGGCTATAAATACGGTCAGGGACGCGCCGGCTTTTCTGCAGGCACGATTCAATCTGCTCAGTTGCTCTATTTTCGCCTCCCTGTCCTCCAGTGTCCGGTTCAGATGGAACGGCATGAACAGATATCCGTCTTTTCCCTGCGCCACTTCTTTGGAAATCAGCACATGAAACAACCTTCCATTCAGTCCGGCCCAGTACCGGATAAGCTCTTTCCTTCCCAGAATACGGTCATCATACCAGGCCTCAAACTTCTTGCAGAATGCGCTGCTCCCTTCATTCAGTACCGGAAACGCCGCAATCTGCCGGTTCTCCATCTCCGCAATCAGCTCCACATTCCGTTTTTCTCTGAGAAGCCCCAGGTCAGGCAAGAGGAGGAGAAGCAGAAACAAAACAGCCATGACTTTGTAGACATATTTTTTTCTCATGCCGCCCTCCTTTAAAACCGGAAATAGATAAATGGATTATGTGAACTGCTCACGATACTTGCCACCGATGTGACAAAAAGAATCATGGCCACAGCAAAAGAGAGAATCCGCGCCACGAGAAACACTTGGTGGCATCTTCCGGTCCGCACTGCGAAAAATCTGACCATACCGCAGTATAAGCTGCGCCAGTCACACGAAAAAGCCACTCCTACCGCAATAGCGGCTGCGATATTCAGTTCCAGCGGCAATATCATGCCCCAGCCGGAAAAATCCCGACCATACATTTTCGCAATGAACTCATAGGCATAGCCCATATTATCCGCTCTGAAAATCACCCAGCCTGTCATAACAAGCAATAATAGATAGATATGTGACAACACCCGGTTCATTTCCAGGTATTTGCGCAGGCCATTATTCTCCAGGACGATGAATACTCCGTATAGCAACCCCCAGTTTACAAAAGTCAGGTTGGCTCCATGCCAAAGCCCTGAACAAAGGAATACTATAATCACATTGCGTGCGGTTTTTCTCCGTGAGCAATGGCTGCCGCCAATATAGATATAGATGTAATCCCGCAACCAGGTGGATAATGAGATATGCCAACGCCGCCAGAACTCACCGGCGCTCCGCGAGATATAAGGATAATTGAAATTCTCTTTGTAATGGAATCCGAACAATAATGCCAGACCGATAGCCATATCGGAATATCCGCTGAAATCAAAATAAATCTGCAACGTATAAGCGACCGCTCCCACCCAGCAATCCGCCCAGCCCAATTGCTCCGGCGGAAGGCTGAACACCCGGTCCGCATATACAGCTACAGTGTTGGCGATCAGCACCTTTTTCGCCAGTCCGTAACAGAACCTACGGACACCATTCATAAACCCGGCTCCAGTCACCACCCGATGATAGAACTGGCTCCGCACATCTCTATATCTTACAATAGGACCCGCCACGAGCTGTGGAAACATAAGCACATAGGCCGCAAAATTCAGCAGATTCCGCTCTGCCCGCATCCTGCCAAAATAGACATCAAGTGTATAGCTCAGCACATGGAAAGTATAGAAACTGATGCCCAACGGCAATGCTGCCTGCCTCACATCCGGGAGAGTAATATGCCCACCCAGAAGCAGGGACAGTATTTCCAGTGTGAATCCCAGATATTTGAAATACCAGAGAAGCCCTACACAAAAAAGCACACAGAAAAACAACGCCGCTTTCTGCGTCCGGCTTTTTTTCTCAAATCCGGGCATATCCTCTGTTCCTGTAAAAACAATCCGACCACACCAGTAATTCACCAGAATCACCAGATATAACAGCAGAATCTTTTCCTGTTCGCCCCAAAAATAAAACAGTGAGCTGACCAGGAGAAGAAAAATGTTGCGCCATGCAGTCCTTTGTTCCGGAATGAGTCCGTATACCACCAGAACCAGTGGCAGAAAAAGAAAAATGAAAAGAGCGGATGAGAAAACCACGTCACGCCTCCGATAAATTTATTTTTCTTATTGTAACACAGAACCATCTTTCCGGAGAACACCGATTCCGTCCTCTCCCCCGTGTCTTTTATTTTCTCTCCTCTGTCAGATATGATATAATAATTCATCATTTAACCAGTATCCACGCGATAAATTCAAGCAAGGAGAGTACTATGTCTTATTTCACACGCTTCATCCGCAATTTCCAACAGGATTTCAAGATTTTCCTCTGGTTCTGTTTTCTCCACACTGTTTTCCGGACGATATTCATTGCTCTTTTCCACTCCCAATTGACCGCAGGTGTTTTGACCTTCGATACACTGGATGCACTATGGCTTGGACTGCGTCTCAGTCTGAAGACTTCCGGATTTGTGATGATTCTTTCCTTGATTTTCAGCACTCTCCCCAACCTGTTTTTATCATGTTGGCCTTCCAATAAAATCCGTCACTGGATCGGCTATATTGGAACAATGCTCTTCACACTGCTTTTTTTCGCCCGCATCCCGTTTTATAGAATTTTCAGCTCCGGCTTCAATCTGATGCTCATCAATGGCGGAAATGATGATATCCGGGCTATTCTCATCACCGCGATCCAGGAGTATGGGTTGCTTTGGCGTCTTCCCGCAGCGCTCCTCTGCGGACTTGCATTTTCCTTACTTCTTAGAAAATGGCTGGCAATCCCGGTATTTTCTTTGATTCCGGCAACAAAAGCGAAGACCATCCTCTACTCGATTGTCACAACGGTCTTTCTCACTTTGTTTTTTATCTTTATCCGATACGGTGGCGCGTTTTCTTTCCATAACTCCATAAACTGGGAGAGTGCCGCCCGCTTCAAATCCAACCTGCTGAATGAAGCCGTATTGGATGATGGACAGGCACTGTACCGTGTCTACAGTATCCACAAGAAAATGCGTAAGGCAACGGAAATCACATTCACTGCTACAGAATTACGCGAAAAAATCCGCGCTGTGGGCGGAAACCCCGAAGCCAAAACTATTGACTCCGCCTTCCGACGGGAAATCACCCACACCTATCTCCCCGAATCGCCAGGGCAGATTGTTTTCATTCTGGGAGAGTCCTATGCACAATGGCCTTTCCTTCCCCAATACAACCCTCCTGGAAACTATTTAGTGTCCAAAGGCTATAAATTCAGCCATTCTGAAACATGTATGAGCACTAAGTTTATGTTGGCACACGGAACCGGAACGATGCCTGCGATTTACGGTTATCTCTCCGGTCTGCCGGACATCGGGATATATGTCAACTACGAACCACAGACATATAAGAGTTTCTACGGTACCGGCATTGCGGCAAATATGAAAGATCTGGGATACAAAACTGTTTTCTGGTATGGGGGTTTTGGCTCCTGGCAGAATGTCCGGGATTTCACCTTAGCGCAAAATTTTGATGAGTTTCACGATGCCGGAAGCTTCTCCTATACAGGTGGAAATGCCTGGGGTGCACCTGATAAAGATCTTTTCCGTGAGATCGCCCACTATATGCGGAATCACAAGAATGAACGTATATTCCATATGATTATGACCACCAGCAACCATCCGCCTTACGATATCGATTTATCAAAAACAGATTTTCAACCGGAGAAAATATCGGGTCATCTTCCGCCGAGCATCCCCAAAGACAAAAAAACGCTGAATGAATTGGGTCATATCTGGTATGCCGACCAGGTTATGGGACAATTTGTCGAGCAGACGCAAAAGACCTTTCCCGATACGCTGTATATCATAACCGGCGACCATGCTGAACGTTTCAATTTCGCAAAAGAGGTAGACTTGCAGAGTCTCTCCTCAATTCCCTGCCTCATCTATGGAAAGGGTATCCGGAAGGAATGGCTGGCATCTTCTTTCGGCTCCTCTCTTCAGATCGCACCGACCATCGCCGAACTCGTAGGCCGGAAAGGGCAAAGCTACTGCTCACTGGTTCCCAGTCTCATGCACTCTGAACCTTATGCTTTCAATCATCGGCTCTGGGTCAACAAAGAAGGACTTCATCTGCAGAACGATTCTATGCCCCAACCCCTCAAAAATTACATAAAAAACTTGCGGGACATCAGCGCTTGGCGTCTAAAAAAAGGAAATACCCTGGATTAAAAAATAATATGGTATAATGATACAATATAACAAACTGGAGACAGTGGATGAAAGAAGATGATCTGATGGAGAATAAACTGACCGTGGTCATTCTGACGAAGAATGAGGAAGATAATATCATAAACGCCATTGAAAATGCCAAGCTTGTAAGTGACGATGTCCTGATCATTGATTCCGGGAGCACAGACCGGACCGTAGTCCTGGCTGAAGCCGCCGGTGCCCGCATAGCTTACCGCGAATGGGATGACGACTTCGCCGCTCAGCGGAATTTCGCCATCAGTCAGACCGATGCGGAATGGCTTCTGTATCTCGATGCCGACGAGGAGATGAACGAAGATCTGGTGTCGGCCATCAGAAAGATCCTCTCCGGACCATCAAATCCGGCGATGTACCGCTTTATCAGACGTACCAGCGCTTTCGGCAAGAACTTCCGCTATGGCGTTCTTTCACCAGACTCTGTTGTCCGTCTTTTCCCACGAATTGGAGTGAGATGGGTCAATAAAGTCCATGAACATCCGGAAAGTGAGAATCTGAAAACCGTCACGCTTCCTGGATACTTGAGGCATTATACTTATAAAAATTATGCCCAGTATGTCGGGAAAATGAATCTCTACAGCAGCATCTGGGCAGACAATAACCGTCATAAAAAGGTCTTTTTCCTGAAAGATATCGTACTGAAGCCGGCATTCGCTTTTTTCAAGATGTATGTACTCCAAGGGGGATTCCTGGAAGGCTGGTTAGGTTTTGCGCTCTCCGCCTCCTATGCAGACTACACCATGAATAAATACGCGAAACTGAAAATGCTCAAAGAGGAAGAAATTTCTGCCATCCGTGGCTGACAGAGCATGGCAAACACCCTTCCATCAACAAATATATAGTCTGTTGCAGAAACAAGAAAGAACCTGGACAAACCCTTGTCCAGGTTCTTTTTATATGGGAATATATCCACTTGGAAATCCAGTCCGATGAGAATCAATTCATTCTGCTTGACTCCTTCCCCAGGCCTACTTTCCTCAGACCGCAAATTCGCCTATTTGACGAGCGGAACGGTAAGGCTGCCCGTAGGCATCAGGACAACGCTGAAATCTTCGCCTACGCGGCTTTCCGCCAGTTTCAGGGCCTCCTCCACGGTGTCCACCGCCGCGGCGAACAGCATATCCTTGGCCAGCTGCTTGTCCAGGGCGGTGACCAGGATGAAATCC